>DASXOS010000056.1:0-11926 GCA_036494115.1 Solirubrobacteraceae bacterium
ACAAGGCGATCGTGGGAACCAGCGGGCAGAACCCGTACTACCTCCAGCGCGAATACAGCAACAGCGGCTTGATCCAGAGCGATCCGAACGGTCCGACGTGTTCGCCCGTGGTCGTGCTGGATCCCGCGTTCGTCGTTCCCAGCTCGGTCAATGAAAGCGACGTCGTCGAATTCGATGGATCCGCAACCGCCTCCTCGCTCATTGTGCCCGGGGCCAACTACGCCTGGGACTTTGGGGACGGGTCCACGGGGACTGGGCCCAGCGTCGTTCACGCCTACCACAAGGCCGGCACCTATACCGTGATGTTGACCGTGATCGATCGGGGCGGCAACGCCGCGAGGCTGAGCCAGACGATCAGCGTGCTCGGTCCAAAAGGGCAAGTCGTCTCACCTCCGGGCGGCTCTGGGGCGGCCCAGCCCCTGCAGGTGCACCTGCAATTGATGCCACAGGCGTTGAAGACTTTGCTGCGCCGAGGGATCGCGCTGCGCCTCACCGCCAATGAGGCGGCCGACGGTCTGGCCACGGTCACGATCCTGCGGAGCGCGGCGCGGAAAGCTCGCCTGAAGGTCGGTCGTAGTCGCGCCGTGGTCGTCGGCCGAGGCACCGTCTCGGGAATCAAAGACGGCACGGTGATGCTCCACCTGAAGCTCTCGAAAGCGACCGCCCGGAAGCTCTTGCGCCTCAAGCATCTGCAGCTCTCGGTGCGCCTGGTGCTCGTCTCCAAGGCGGGCAACCGCGTCGCGGTCGACGTCGCGGGCAAGTACTGAGGATTCCTGCCGCACCGAAGCTGCAGCAGGCTCCCCCGCCAACCGGTCGCCCGTAACCTACAGCGCTCACATGGCGCTGAACCTGATCACTGCCGGCGAGTCTCACGGCCCCGGTCTGACCTGCATCATCGAGGGCCTCCCCGCGGGGCTCGAGCTGGAGCGCGACGCGATCAACCGCGATCTGGGTCGCCGCCAGCTCGGCCACGGCCGGGGCGGGCGGATGAAGATCGAACGCGATCAGGCCGAGGTCACCGGCGGCGTCAGGCATGGGCGCACGCTCGGTGGCCCGATCGCGCTCCAGGTGGTCAACCGCGACTACGCGAACTGGGAGGAGCGGATGAATCCGTGGCCGGTCGAGGGGGCGGTCAAGGAGGTCCATCTGCCGCGCCCCGGTCACGCCGATCTCGTGGGCACGCAGAAGTACGGGTTGACCGACGTCCGCGACATCCTCGAGCGCGCCAGCGCTCGGGAGACCGCGGCCCGGGTCGCCGGTGGCGCCGTGGCGAAGGCGTTCCTGGCCGCGCTCGGCGTGCAGGTGTTCTCCCACGTGCTCCAGATCACCGGGGTCAGCGCCCCGCGCCGTGACGACCTCACGCCGGCCGACTTCGCGCACGTCGACGAATCTCCCGTCCGGTGCCTCGATGCGGAGGCGAGCCGTGCGATGGTCGGGGAGATCGACCGCCTGCGCAAGGCGAACGAGTCGCTCGGCGGCGTGTTCGAGGTGCGGGCCTTCGGGGTCGTTCCGGGTCTCGGGTCGCACGTCTCCTGGGAGGAGCGGCTCGACGGCCGTTTGGCCCAGGCGATGCTCTCGATTCAGGCGATCAAGGCGGTCTCGATCGGCGACGGGTTCGAGGTGGCGGGCGTCCCCGGGTCCCAGGCCCACGACGAGATCTTCTACGACGACGAGCGCGGCTACTACCGCCAGACCAACCGGGCGGGAGGTCTCGAAGGCGGGATGACCACCGGGGAGCCGCTCGTGGTCCGCGGCTCGATGAAGCCGCTCCCAACCCTGACCAAGCCGCTGCGCTCCGTCGACATCGCCACCCACGAGCCGGCCGAGGCGCTGCGCGAGCGGACCGACTCGTGCACCGTGCCCGCGGCGGGGGTCGTGGGGGAGGCGATGGTGGCGTTCGTGGTCGCTGACGCGTACCGCCGCAAGTTCGGCGGCGACCACATCGACGATGTCCGCGCCGCGCTGCGCGCGTACGAGGACCGGATCGCGTGGAGCGAAGCCTGACGGACTCCGCCCCCGGCCCGCGAGCGGGACGCTCGATCGTCTGCATCGGGTTCATGGGGGCGGGGAAGACGACGGCGGCGAGCAGTCTCGCGGCCGCCCTCGGCGCCGCCGCGGTCGACGTCGACCGCGTGATCGAGGAACGGCTCGGGCGGCCGATCGAGCGGATCTTCGCCGAGGATGGCGAAGGGGCGTTCCGGGCCAATGAAGAGCAGGTCACGCTCGAGCTGCTCGGCCGTGCCGATGCGCCGGTGCTCGCCCTGGGGGGCGGAGCGACCTCGTCCGAAGCGGTGCGCGCGGCGCTCGCCGAGCACCTCGTGGTGTGGGTCGATATCGAGCTCGAATCGGCGTGGGCGCGGTGCGCGGGCAGCGGCCGTCCGCTGGCCCGCGACCGGACGCAGTTCGCCGCGTTGTACACCGCGCGGGAGCCGACATACGCGGCGCTGGCCGATGTCGTCGTGCCGGGCGCGCGCTCGGTGGCGATGGCGCCCGTGCTCGCCGCCGCGGCGGGGCTGCCCGGCGGGACGAAGTTGCTGTGGGCGACGAGCGCGTCGGGCGACTACCCCGCGTACATCGGCACCGGCCTGCTCGCCGAAGGGTTCTGGCCGCCGGCGATCGAGGGACGCCGGTTCCTCGTCAGCGACGGGGCGGTGGCGCGACTGTACGCCGGCACCGTCGAGCCGCTCACGGGCCGGGTCACGATCATGCCCGGAGAGCAGTCGAAGACCGTGGCTCATGCCGAGATCGTGTGGACAGAACTGGCCCGGGCGGGGATGACGCGGAGCGACATCGTGGTCGCGCTCGGCGGCGGCGTTGTGGGCGATCTCGCCGGGTTCTGCGCGGCCACCTACCAGCGGGGCGTCCGGTACGTGCAGGTCCCGACGACGCTGGTTGCGCAGGTCGACTCGGCCTACGGCGGCAAGACCGGCGTCGACCTGGCCGAGGCCAAGAACTACGTAGGCGCGTATCACCAGCCGGCGGCGGTGGTCGCGGACACGGCGGCGCTGCGCTCGCTGCCGGCCGAGGAGATCGCGGCGGGGTACGCGGAGGTCGTCAAGACGGCGCTGATCGCCGGAGGCGAGTTATGGGAGCGCGTGCGCGCAGGCGCCGACCCGACCTCCCCGGAGGTGATCGCGGCCTGCGCGCTGGCCAAGTTGCGGATCGTCTCCCAGGATGAGCGCGACGCCGGGGTGCGGCAGGTGCTGAACCTCGGGCACACCGTCGGACACGCGATCGAGACATCCACCGGATATGCGCGCTACCGACACGGCGAGGCCGTCGGGCTCGGGCTGCTGGCGGCACTACGGCTGTCGGGGCGCGAGGAGCTGCGGGCCGAGGTGAGCGAGCTGCTGGCGGGTCGCGGGCTGCCCACTGCGCTCGACGACGCCGACCCCGACGCCGTCGTGATGGCGACGGCACGCGACAAGAAACGATTGGGGGAGGGACCCGTCCCGTTCGTGCTGCTCGACGCCCCCGGCGCACCCCGCGCCGGCTGCGCCGTGCAGGCTCGCGATCTGATCGCTGCCGTGCGAGAGTTGGTCAGCCGGTGACCGAGCACGGCGACAGCTCTCCGCCTAGGATCTTGAACCGGATCGAAGTGATGCACGGCGTGAACCTGGATCAGCTCGGGCGGCGTGACCCGGCCCATTACGGTGAGCTCACGTTCGCCCAGCTCGAGCTCGAGATCTCCGAGATGGCGGCCGAGCTCGGGCTCGCGACCCGGCTGTTCCAGACCAACCACGAGGGCGAGTTCGTCGAGCATCTCCACCGCCTGGACGGGCTCGCCGACGGGATCGTGCTGAACCCCGGGGCCTGGACGCACTACTCCTACGCGATCCGTGACGCGCTGGAGCTCACCGGACTGCCCGCGGTCGAGGTCCATTTGTCAAACGTCGCGAACCGCGAGCCGTGGCGGCAGGAGTCGGTGATCCGGGACTTGTGCATCGACACCGTCGCCGGCAAGGGCCTTGAGGGGTACCGCGACGCCCTGACCCGGCTCCATCGGGAGCTGGCAGCATGAGAGGCCGGTCGGAGCGGCTGCTCGGGCTTCTCGGCGAGGCGGCCATCGATGTGATGCTCGTGACCGACCTGTTGAACGTCCGCTACCTGACGGGCTTCACGGGGTCGAACGGGCTCGCCCTGGTCGGGCCCCGGACCCGCTCGTTCATCACCGACTTCCGTTACGTGGAGCAGGCCGCCGAGGAGGTCCATGCCTCATTCGAGCGCCGGCGGGCGGCCCGGGAGCTGCTGGCCGAGGTGGCGGAGGCGCTGCCGATCGGCGAGCTGAAGCTCGGCTTCGAAGACGGCCATCTCACCGTCCGCCAGCACGCTGAGCTGCGCGAGCGCCTGCCCGAGCGAATCGAGCTCGTTGCGGCCGGCCCGCTGGTGGAGCAGCTGCGCGAGGTGAAGGAGCCCGAGGAGGTCGCCACGATGCGGATCGCCGCCTCGGTGGCCGATGAAGCGTTCGAGGCCGTGGTTGGCGCGGGGTTGATCGGCCGCACCGAACGCGAGGTCGCGGTCGCCCTCGAGCAGGAGATGGTGCAGCTCGGCGCGAGCGCGCCGAGCTTCGAGACGATCGTCGCGGCCGGCCCCCACGGCGCCCTCCCGCACCACCGACCCCGCGACGAGGCCATCCGCCGCGGCGACCTGGTCGTGATCGACTGGGGCGCGCTCGTCGACGGCTATCACTCCGACTGCACCCGCACCGTGGCCGCCGGCGATCCCGACACCGACGGCCGCGACATCTACGAGCTGGTGCTCGAGGCCCAGCTCGCCGCAGTCGAGGCGGTCACCCCGGGCGCCTCCACCCAGGGCGTCGACTCCACCGCGCGCGCGGTGATCGAAGCCGCGGGACAGGGCGACCACTTCGGTCACGGCCTCGGCCACGGCGTCGGCCTCGACATCCACGAGGGGCCGCGGCTCTCCCAACGCGGAAACGGCGCCCTCGAGCCGGGCAACGTGGTCACGGTCGAGCCCGGGGTCTATCTGCCGGGACGCCTCGGGGTTCGGATCGAGGACCTGGTGGCCGTCACTTCGGAGGGCTGCGAGATCCTCACGAGCGTTTCGAAAGACTTGATCGTCGCCGACTAGCTTTTGGGCTGGGTGTGGGCGTGTCGGCTGGCGCCCTGCGGCCCTTCGGCCGCGCCTTGGGTGGTGGGCGGTTACTTCGCTTTGAGGGGGGAGGGGAGGGGCGCGGTCGCGACCCTAACTCGACAAATGCCCCGAGTTTGGCGGCGATTTGTCGAGCTGTTGCTCCAGGACGCACCTAACTCGTCACTCGGCCTCGCGCCCGCCGGATTTGTCGAGCTGTGGTTGTGGGAAGTGGGAAGTCTCTCCGCGCCGCTCACCCCACCTCCTTCAAAGCGCCGTTGCCCAGTTCAACCCCCAAGGCGCGGCCGAAGGGCCGCGGGGGCGCCAGCCGACACGAGCCGGCCGGCACCGTGAGCCGGACCGGCCCGGCGCGCCTCTCTACACTGGCCCACCGGCATGATCTCGACGAACCAATTTCGCAATGGATCGCACATCGACGTCGATGGGACGATCTTCAAGATCCTCGAGTTCCAGCACGTGAAGCCCGGCAAGGGCGGTGCGTTCGTGCGGACGAAGCTGCGCCGAGCCAGCGATGGAGCGGTCATTGACCGTACGTTCCGCGCCGGCGAGAAGTTCCGCCCGGTTCGGACCGAGGTGCGGCGCATGCAGTTCCTCTACAAGGACGGCACCGACGCTCATTTCATGGACACCGAGACCTACGAGCAGTTGACCATCCCGGAGGGTGTGCTCGCCGAGCCGCTGCGGTGGATGAAGGAGTCCGACGAGGTCGAGCTGCTGTACATCGACGACGCGCCGTCGGACGTGCAGCTCCCGAGCGCTCTCGACCTTGAGGTCTCCGAGACCGAGCCCGGTCTGCGCGGCGACACCGCCTCCGGCGGCGGCTCGAAGCCCGCCGTGCTCGAGACCGGGACCCGGATCCAGGTTCCGCTGTTCATCAACATCGGCGACGTCGTACGGGTGGACACGCGCACGGGCGAATACGTGTCCCGTGCGTAGGTCCGAGCAGCGCCGCGCCGCGGTGTGGGCGCTGTACCAGAGCGATCTGCTCGCCAAGCCGCTGGAGGAGACCTTCCCCCGCGACGTGCACGCGTTCACCCGCGAGCTGGCCCAGCTGGTCCGCGGCCATCAGCCCGAGCTCGACGAGCTGATCGCCGCCTACGCCCGGGGCTGGTCGCTCGACCGCATTGCTCCGCTGGAGCGGTCGATCCTGCGCGTCGGCCTGGCCGAGCTGCTCTATCCGGAGGGGGTTGTTGGGGAGCACGCGATCCCGCCCGAGGGCGCGATCGACGAGGCCGTCGAAACCGCCAAGCGCTTTTGTGGCGCGGAGGCGCCGGCGTTCATCAACGGGATCCTCGGCGCGGTGCTGCGCGAGCGCGTCGGCGGACCCTCGGGCGCCCCCAAAGCTTCGTAAGCGCAAGGTAGGAACTTCCGGCGATCCGGCCGCTAAGCGGCCACAATGGTGCTGATGAGATTGCTCGTCGTCGACGACGACCGCGCCCTGCGCGATGTGCTCCGGCGTGCGCTGACCCTGTCCGGCTACGAGGTGAAGCTGTCCGAGAGCGGCGCCGGCGCGCTGTCGGACGTGGCGGCGACCGTCCCCGACGCCGTCGTGCTCGACCTCGGGCTGCCCGACATCGACGGCCTCGAGGTCTGTCGGCTCTTGCGGCGCGAGGGCAACCGGGTGCCGGTGCTGATGCTGACCGCGCGCGATGCCGTCGCCGACCGCATCGACGGCCTCGACGCCGGAGCCGACGACTACCTGGTCAAGCCCTTCGACGTCGACGAGCTCAAGGCTCGGCTGCGCGCGCTCCTGCGCCGGGCGGGTGGCGAGACGTCGCTCGACGGCGGGCTGTCGTTCGGTGAGCTGCGGCTCGATCCGGCGCGCCACGGCGTACTCGTCCGCGAGATGTTCGTGGAGCTGACCCGCACCGAGTATCAATTGCTCGAGTTGCTGATGCTCAATCCCCGGCGCGTGCTCCCCCACACCCTGATCTACGACCGCGTATGGGGCTACGACTTCGGGCCGACCTCGAACGCGCTCCGCGTCTACATCGGCTACCTGCGCCGCAAGCTGGAGGAGGCCGGCGCGGAGTCGGTGATCCACACCGTGCGCGGCGTCGGATACGCGCTCCGAGAGGCGGAGCCGGTCGGGACATGAGCCTGCGGGCGCGGATGGGCCTCGCCGCCGGGCTGGCCGTCGCGCTTGCGGTGATCGCCGTCGCGTTCTCCGCCTACGCCAGCACCCGGTCCTCGCTGCGCGGGCAGGTCGACAATTCCCTGAAGAACCTCACCGCCCAGATCTCCCAGCGCGGGCAGCATCCGCCGCCGGACGCGTTCGACGGCGACACCCGGGCGCCATTCGGCTCGGGACCGACCGGGACCCGAGACTCATCAGGCGACGTCAAAGCGCTCGTCGCGCCCGAGCCCGGGGATGACTGTCCGGGAGGCCGAGGCGGCGGGATCGACCTCAGCGGTGGCCCCGGATTCGGCGGCGCCGCCGGCCTGCGGCAATTCGTCTCGCCGAACGGGCAGGTGTGCGCGTTCGGCGGCGGCAAGCAACTCCCCGTGAACGCGAGCGTCAAGCAGATCGCGAAGGCCCAGACCGGCGAGCACTTCAGCGAGACGACCGTCTCCGGGCACGACCTGCGGGTCCTGACCACGGGAGTGCCGGGGCGCGGCGCAATCATGGTGGCGCTGCCGGTGGCCGACGTCAACCATGCCCTCTCGCACCAGCTGCTGCTGCTCATCCTGATCGCCGCCGCGGGGATCGCGCTGGCCGCGCTGTTCGGGATCCTGGTCGCGCGCACCGCGCTGGCGCCGATCGGGCGGTTCACGCGGCGCACGGAGTCGATCGCGGCCACTTCGGAGTGGCTCGAGCACGAACGTCTCGAAGTCACGGGCAACGATGAGCTGGCCCGGCTGGCGCGGACGTTCAACACGACGCTCGACGCGCTCGACAGCTCGGTCAAGGCCCAGCGCAGCCTCGTCGCCGACGCCTCGCACGAGTTGCGCACGCCGATCGCCTCGATCCGCGCGAATCTCCAGCTCATGCGCGACGAGGAGTTGCTCTCGCCCGAGGACCGCGAGGCGCTGCGCACCGACATGATCGAGGAGCTCGACGAGCTGACCGCGCTCGTCTCAGACGTGGTCGAGCTGGCCCGGGGCACCAAGGCCGGCACCGATCTGGGGGACGTACGCGTCGACCAGGTCGTCACCGACGCGGTGCAGCGGGCTCGCCGCCGCGCCCCGCAGCTCGCGATCGAGACGAGCATCGAGCCGACGCTGGTGCGCGGCGAGGGGGACAGGATCGCGCGCGCAGTCACCAACCTGCTCGACAACGCGGCCAAGTGGAGCCCGCCCGGTGGGGTGGTGGAGGTCGGGCTCCACGACGGCACGCTCACCGTCTGCGACCACGGCCCGGGATTCCACGCGGATGATCTGCCCTTCGTGTTCGACCGGTTCCACCGCGCCAAGGACGCGCGCTCGAAGCCGGGCTCGGGGCTGGGACTGGCGATCGTGCGCCAGGCCGCGGAGGCGCACGGTGGCTTCGCCGAGGCGCGGAATGCTCCCGGTGGCGGGGCGCTGCTCCGCGTCGGCTTCGGGCCGCGACTCGAGCTCGAGGAGCCCGCCGTCAGCTCGAGCGGCTACTCCGCGCGCTGACCGCGGTGAGCCGCGCGGGCGAGGGGTCTGCGGCCGCAAGCGCCGCAATCCGCGCGCGGTCGAGCTCTCGCACGCAGCCGGCCACGATGGTGTTGCCCGCTCGCCCGCCCAGCGTCCACACGCTCGGGTACGCACCGGCCATCGCCGCTGTCACGCCGCGCACAACACGGGCGCTGCGATCGTCGACGACGTTCACGAGACCGAGCGGCGCGACGCGCGCCACATCCGCGAGCGCCGCCTCGTCGATCAGCGCCTGCGGGATCGCGGCGCCGACGTAGGCGTCGACCACGATCGCGTCCCAGCTCGTGGCGCTCTGCTCCGCGATGAACGCGCGCCCCTCGGCGTGACGCACCCGGAGCCCGGGGACCCGCCGGAGGCCCAGGTGCTCGCGGGCGAGCGCGAGGACGGTGGGGTCCGCCTCGCACACGTATTGCCGTCCCTCGGGGTCTTCCGCGGCAAGGGCCCGGGCCAGCGCGCAGGCCCCGCCGCCGATGTGCACCACGCGGCGGGCCCGCGCGGCCCGGAGCACGATCCGGATCCAGCGCAGGTAGTCGAACTCCAGATGGCGGGGATCGGCCAGGTCGACGTAGGAGGAGTCCATCCCGCCCTGGCGCAGCAGCCGTCCCGCCGGGCGCCGCGGGTCGCGCTCGGCGACCAGGTCACCGACCTGGGCGATGACGGTCGGGGCGGGGCGGGCGCGAGCCATGCTCATAGCCTGGCATGGACGTCGCGACTCCTCAGTGATGTCTGTGCGGGCGCCTCCGGCGCTTCTTCCGCGACGGCTGGCAGCGGCTCTGGTTGCGTCCGCCGGGCGTGACCGTCACCGTGACCTCCCGGACCGAAGGGCACGCCGCGAGCCGGAGCAGGCCGGCGCCGCGCCGGGACACGATCCGGGCACCGTTGACGCTCGTCGCGTAGTGCCCGCCGTACACCAAACCCGGGGTGGCGAGCGCCGTGATCGCGCCCCGCCGGAATGCGCCCCGGCCGCTGGCCCGGACGGTGGAGTACTTGAAGCTGAACGTGCGAGTGGCGGAGTCAAAGCCCCACGACTGCGGCGTGCCCGCGACGAGCTGCGGGTACGGCTCGACCAGCGCGTGGAGCGTGCTCGTCACGAGGTTCGCGCCGGTCGGCGGCTTTGCCGGGTCGCGGACGATCGCCTGCTTGTCGCCCGGACCGGACGTGGTGGGGTCCTGACACCCGCAATAGGCCCACTCGAGCCACGGGACCATGTCACGGTCGCCGCGCTGCACCATCGCGGTCAGGTTCGAGACGTCCTGGGTGGCGCCGAACTCGGTCTCCATCAGAGCCTCGCCGGTGCTCTGCACGTGCGCGATCGCATCGTCGAACACCATGTCGTCAAACGGGTCGCAGCCCTCGTCCGAGCCGGTCTGAGGCTCGGGCAAGCAGTAGTCGTGAAACGCGAATCCGGTGCGCGGATCCTGGATCGGTCCGGCGTGCGTGTTCGCACCGTTGTTGAAGAGCACGTTGGGCTCGTACCAGATCAGGGTGCGGGGGTCGACCGGTCGGATGGCGTCCTTGACCCGGAGGTAGAAGGGCGTGAGGGTCTGCTCGTCGAACCCCGGACAGCCGTTCGTCGAGATACAGCTCGGGTAGGCGGTTCCCGGCCAGGGCTCGTTCATCAGCTCGTAGCCGAGGACCGAGCGGTCGTCCTTGAAGCGCGCCGCCACGTGCGCCCAGGCGGCGGCGTAGCGATCCTGCAGTCCGACGCCGCCGGGTCCCGGACTGTTGGCCCAGAAGTGGTCGAACGCGTGGGACAGCGCCGGCATCAGGAGATAGTCGTTGCCGAACCCGACCTTCGGCTCCGCCGGGAGCCCATCGTCCTGCACCGACCAGTCGGGAAATCCCTCGCCCTCGAACCGCTCGTTGTACTGGTCCTGGTGGAAGTCGAGGAGCGACACGATCCCGTGGCGCGCCAGCATGTCGACCGTCGCCTGGATGTGCCCGAGGTAGGCGTCGTCGTAGACCCCGGGCTGCGGCTCGACCGCCTTCCAGATCACCCCGACGCGGACCGCGTTGAAGCCGATCGACTTCAGGAACGCCGCGTCGTCATCGCCGAACCCGCTGACCGACGGGTAGTAGGGCGGGAGCTTGTAGACCATGTTGATCCCGTGCACGACGAGCACGCGGCCGCCGGCGTCGGTGATCCAGCGAGCGGCATGCCCGAGCGGGAGCTTCGGGGTCGCGCCCTTCGTCGAGGCGGCCGGGCGGTGGCGGGGGCGCCGGTGCCCCCGCTGCCGGGCGCCAGCCGCCAGCGCCGGGAGCGCGCAGGCCACGACACACGCGAGCGCGAGCGAGCGCATCAAAACTGCCCTCATCGGGGCAGATTGCGCGTGAGCGTCACGACCTGCTGGAACGTCGGGCGGTTCTGGAACGGGAACGATGGGATCGTGATCGCCGAGGCATACGTGAACGTGTTCTGGTCGGAGCAGCTCGGTTCCGGATCCTTCGGGCACACCGCGCCGTAGGTCTGCTGTGGGGTGACGCCGAGCGCCTGGGCGAGCGACGCACGTACCGCGCGCCGGCAGCGCGCCTTCAACCCACGCAGCCTGAAGTGCTTGCCCTTGACGTTGCCGCAGTAGATCTGGCTGTACTTGCCCCGCTCGTGCCCGCCGAACAGCCGGCGCAGGTCCTTCGAGACGTAGCCGTACCAGCCGTCGCTGAAGCTGGTGTCGCCGAACGTGGTCATCGCCTTGATCGCGGCGAACGCGTTCGGCCCGACGAGCGGCCCGAACTCCGTCTGCAGGAGCTTCGGCCACCACGCGTCCATCAGCTCGATCGCGGCGTTGTCCTCGTCGTGGCCGTCGCGGTTCAGGTCCCGGCGGCGGCCGCCGTCGGCGTGCCACTGGCGCAGTTGGGCGATCGCGTTCTTCAGCGCCGGGTTGCGCGGCTTGCCCAGAGCCCTGAGCATGATCGGCACCAGCTCGACGGCGCGGATGTCCTCGGTGGCGGGCTCGTCCATCGACTGCACGAGCTGGGCGATCGTCATCTTGCGCCCATGCGCGATGTCGGCCTTGATCCGGTTTGCGATCAGCTCCGAGCGGTAGATCGGCCCGTACGCCCAGTGGTCATCCGCCGCCGCCCATCCCGGCGCCTGCTTGTTGTTCCACGACACCAGGTAATCGGGGTCGGTGATGTGGGGGTGGCGGGCGAACGGCAGCCAGTCGGCGGTATGGGTGGCCGGGTCGTATCCGCG
>DASXOS010000057.1:0-11590 GCA_036494115.1 Solirubrobacteraceae bacterium
AAGGCCACAGCGGCGTTCAGCGTGGTCAAGCGCCACTATCCGCTGGTGATCGGCGTCGGAGGTCTGGTGCTCATCTCGATGGGCGTGCTCATCTGGACGGGGGAGTTCACCCAGCTGAACATCACCGTCGACCACTGGCTACAGACGCTCGGCCTGCCCGACTTCAACTCGGACACGTAGCGGCTGCGGGCCTGGACCGCCTGCCTATGGCGCTCAGCGGATGAGACGGCCCGACCGCGCCGCGTAGACCATCGCACGCAGCGTCTCGAGCGCGTCGTGCTTCGGTCGCCACCCCAGCTCGCGCCGCGCCTTGGCCGTGTCCATCAGCACCGGAACCCGAAACGCCTCGATCCACTCTGCCTCGCCGGGAGCGAACGGGACGCGGGCCACGAGCTCGGCGGTGGCGCCGACCGCGAAGTCGGGAACCGGGACGCTGTACCAGCCGAGCGCATCGGCGACGTCCGACATCCGGACGGTGCCCTCGCCCGCGAGGTTGTAGACGCCGGGGCTGCCGCGCCCGAGCACGGCGGCCCGAAACGCGGTGGCCACGTCGTCGTGGTGCACGAGCTGGAACTCGACGCCGGGGTCGGGGAGCACCGGCTTGAGCACGGGCATGATCTCGAGCACGCGCAGCACCGCATCGGGCATCCGCTCGGAGAGCTGGACATAGGGGATGTTCTCGACCAGCGCCAGCGCGTCCTCCCCGGCCACGATGCAGGGCCGGAACAGGTAGGCGTCCGTGTCGGTCCCCGCGACCGCCTCGCTCAGCACTCCCTCGAGCTCGGCCTTCTGTGCGGAGTAGTAGTGGCGCTCGGTGCCACGGGGCGGGATCTCCTCGGTCAGCAGGGGCGGGTTGTCGGTGTGGAACCCGTACGCCGCCACCGATGAGGCGTACACGATCCGCTTCGCTCCGGCCATGGCCGCCGCCTCGAACACGTTCCGCGAGCCCGTGAGGTTGACCTCCTGCGTCTCCTCGCGGCCGCCCACGATGATGAACGCCAGGTGCACGACCACATCGGCGTCGGCGACCAGGTCGGCCACGGCGTCACGGTCGAGCACGTCGGCCTGCCGATACTCCGTCTTGCCCAGACCCTCTGCGGCGGGATCGAACGGGCGCCGGGCCATCGCCAGCACCTGTCCCACCTCGCGGCTGCGGTCGAGGGCGCGCAGCAGCGACCGGCCGATGTCACCGGTGGGGCCGGTGACGGCGACGGTGAGACGCTCCCGCCCACCGGCGCCTGACGAAGGACTCGTCACCGTCCCCGCCGCGCCAGTTCGCGCTTCGCGACCCGGTGATACCGGCGGGCCTTGCCAACGTTGGCCCGCAGAGAGGCGAGCTTCGATTTCGGCAGCTCGAACCCGCCGATCAGCCCGTGCGGAGTCAGCGCCCAGCCATCGCCCTCTCGCTGGAGGTCGCCGCGGACCTGGAAGTTCGTCTGCCAGCTGAAGTCGGGGGCATGGCGGTGGGCCGCCAGGCACGCCAGACCCGGTTGCAGGGGCATGCTGTCCGGGTCGGCCTCGAGCCGGACCAGGCGTGCACCCCGGTCAGCCCGTACGGGGGCGCGGACCGCGAACGGGAACCCGTCAGGAGAGACGATCGAGAGCACGGCGGTGGGATAGCCGGTCCCCAGCTCCTCGATCCGGCTGTCCCAGGCCGTCGCCCCTCCAGCGGGGGTCGCGTGGAAGCGCTCCGGCTCTTCGGAGTGGCCGGAACGGACCTCTTCCATGTGCGCGTCGTACAGCTGGGGCTCGCCGGTCAGATCGCCGCTGGGCCACACGTAGACGCGCTCGGGGCGGATGTGGATGTAGATCCGGGCGAAGTACCAGGCCATCCACCGCTGGATCGCCTCGGGTGGCATCAGCTTGGCGGTCGCGGGCAGCTTCGCGCTCGCCTCGCGGACGTAGCGGCGGCGGTTGGCGTCGAGGTCAAGGTCATCGACCTCCGCCGATCCCTGAACGAGCACCATCGGCGCGTCGGTCAGGCCACTTCCGGTCGGATCGGAGAACAGCAGCGCCACCAGCGGGTTGGCGCGGGCATCCTTGGCCTTCTTCGGATAGCCGAGCCCGGTGGTCACGTCGATGCACGTGCCGCCGCGCTCGTAGTAGGGCGTGACCGGCCAGGTGACCGGCTGACCGGTTACGTCGACCGTCGTGTACTCGGTCGTGATGAACCGGTCGAACACGGCCTGGACATCGCTCGGGAGAGAGGCGGTCACTGGCGCGCGAGTATATGTTCCGCCAGTAGCGGTCAGTCGTCGTAGCCGGGCTCGCCCGGGAGCACGATCCGGGCCGTCTCACCGGACACCAGCACGCGTGGCTCGACGGGGCGCACCTCGCGCCCGCGAGCGTGCTCGATCAGTTCGCTGGCGGATCGGAAGCTCGCGAGCTGCTCGAGGTGCTTGATCGTGGGGAACACCAGCATCAGCTCCTCGCGCTCGCCCGCTGCCAGTGCCTCCGCGGGTTCATACCAGCGCAGCTCGACCACCTCCCCGCCATCGACTCGTGGCTCGCCGCCCTCGGGGAGCATCGCCAGGAAGAACCAGGTGTCGAAGCGGATCTTGACCTCGGGGGGCGTGATCCAACGGGAGAACGCGAGCAGCTGCTCGGGGCCGGCCAGCCGGAGTCCCGCTTCTTCCTCGAGCTCACGCAGGGCGGCGGCCTCGAGCGCGCCGCGGCCGGACCCCTCGCCGCGGTTCACAGCGCCACCCGGGAACACCCAGGCCCCGCCCATGAACCGGGAGTCCGGATTGCGCTGCACGAGCAGCACCTCGAGCCGTTCGGCGCCGCCACGGAGCACGATGACCGTTGCCGCCGGGCGGGGCACCGTGGCCTCTCCGGGGTTGAGCTCGGCGCCCGGCTCGGGACGGTCCACACCCATCGGCGGACCCTACCGCGATGGATGGGGAGGTGATCCGGCGCGAACCTTTACATTTGGGCGCGTGAAATGGATCTGTGAGTCGTGCGGGTTCATCTATGACCCCGAGGAAGGCGATCCCGATGGCGGCATCCCGCCCGGAACGCGTTTCGAGGACATCCCGGAGACCTGGTTCTGTCCCGTGTGCGGCGCGCGCAAGCGGGACTTCTCTCCCTACGACGAGTAGCGGCCGCTACGCGGCGCCGCCCCGGCGTCCATTGCTCCAAATCTCGGCGACGTGTACGACAAACGTCGAGGCGTGCCGCGGCGCGCTGGCGGATGTCCCTCGTGAGCGCCGTTACTTGGCCTGAAAGCCCGTTAGAACGCGCGCTCCGCTGGGGCGGCATCAATTGAAAGAGGACTGCGATGAAGCGTCTGGTTCTATCGGCGGCCGCGGCCGCCGCGTGCGCGCTCCCGGCGAGTGCAATGGCGTCTCCCTCCGCGGGCGTCGTGCTCGCGGTCAGCCCGCAGCACCACGCGATCCAGGTCGTCGACGGGTCCCACGTCGTCCACTCGTACCGCTACCACGGCACGGTCCGCTCGGCGCATCCCGGGAGCAGGGTCCACTTCAAGCGCCAAGGGGGTTCGATCGGCCAGGTCAAGGTCAGCCGGCGCCCGGCACGAACGGTGACGTTCCTGGCGACGGTCAAGCAGGTCACCGCCCGGACCGTCACGCTGCGGTTGTCAGACGGCCGCCAGCTCACCTTCAAGGCCTCGCAGGTCCACTTCGCCGGAACCCTCACCCCGGGCATGAACGTGCTGGCAACCGAGCTCCTACGCGGCGGCCATCCCCAGGGGCTGCGCATCACCGTCTCGCACGCCGCGGCCAGCCAGGGCGGCGGCAGCGGCAAGGCCGGGAGTGGGTCGACGCCGGTCGACCACTCGCCCTCGGTCTCCGGGCCGATCGACGTCAACGGCACGATCACCAAGATGACCGACAGCTCGGTCACGATCACCTCGCTGGCCGACGGCTCCACGATGCAGTTCGTGGTCAATCCCGACGACGACCTGACCGACGGCTATCTGCTCGGCGACCAGGTGACGGTCACCTACAACAAGCTCCAGGACGGGGCGCTGAAGGCGAGCGACATCGAGTACTTCGACCAGGACGTGGTCGGCACCGTGCTCGCCGTCACCTCCGGGAGCGTGACGATCCAGGTCGACGGCACCAATGCGGTCGAGACGCTGATCGACGATCCGAGCGACGACATGTTCGATGGGGTGAACGTCGGCGATCAGGAGGTCGACGTCACCTACCACGTCGCGGCTGCCGGACTGATCGTCGACGGCATCGACGACTGAGCTTGACAGGAGGATGGCCGCGGCCGCCGGCGGGCGGCGGTCGCGGTCACGTCCGTTCGTGGACTACGCCGCGGTGCGGAGGCCCGAGGCGCTGACCTCGGCGATCGCCGAGGCGGTGATCGCCACCAGCCGGCGAAGCTCGGACTCGGAGATCGCCAGCGGCGGCATCAGCACGACCACGTCCCCGAGCGGGCGGATGATCGCGCCGCGCCGCCGGGCGGCGAGCGTCACCTGGTGACCGAGGCGCAGCTCCGGCGGACCCGCCTGGAGCTCGATACCGACCATGAATCCGCGTCGCCGAACCTCGGCCACCGCCGGGAGCGTGGCCACGCGATGCTCGAGCAGCCGTCCGAGGAGCTCGATCTTCGGTTGGAGCGCTTCAAGCGTGCGCTCGCGCTGGAACGTCTCGAGAGTGGCGATGCCGGCCGCGCACGCCAGCGGATTACCGGTGTAGGTGTGGCCGTGAAAGAACGTGCGGAACTCGTCCGGACGACCCAGGAACCCCTCGTAGATCCGCTCGCTGGCGAGTGTCGCCGCGAGGGGCAGATAGCCGCCCGTGATGCCCTTGCCGACGCACATCAGGTCGGGCACGACCTGTTCCTGCTCGCAGGCGAACATCGTTCCGGTCCGGCCAAAGCCGGTCGCCACCTCGTCGCAGATCAGCAGCACGTCGTGGGCATCGCAGAGTTCCCGCACCGCGCGCAGGTAGCCGTCGGGAGCCATCAGCATCCCGGCTGCACCCTGTACCAGCGGCTCGACGATCACCGCCGCCACGTCTTGGCCATGTTCTGAGAGAAGCTCCGCCAGCGCCGAAGCGTCGCCGACCGGGGTCTGCCAACTGTCGAACAGCAGCGGGCGGTAGACCGAGTGGAAGAGGTCGATCCCGCCCACGGACACAGCCCCGAGCGTGTCGCCGTGATACGCATCGGTGAGGCTGATGAACCTGGTCCGCTCGGGCTGGCCGCGCTGGGCCCAGAACTGGAACGCCATCTTCAGCGCCACCTCGACCGCGGTCGAGCCGCTGTCCGAATAGAACACACGGGTGACGCCCTCCGGCGCGATCGCCACGAGCCGCTCCGCGAGCTCGATCGCGGTCTCGTGCGAGAGCCCGAGCATCGTCGAGTGGGCGACCCGGTCGAGCTGGGCGCGGACCGCGGCGTCGAGCGCGGGATGGCGGTGGCCGTGGACGTTGCACCACAGCGAGGAGACTCCGTCGATGTAGGCCCGGCCGTCGGTGTCGTAGAGGCTCGTTCCCTCGGCGTGGTCGATCACGAGGGGCGGGTCCTCGTCGCACCATCCCTGCTGCTGGGTGAACGGGTGCCACAGGTGACGGCGGTCGGCGGCGGCGAGCTCGGCGGTGCTGCGCATGGCTTGCAAACTAGTCGCCGCCCCGGTCGGATCTCCGGGCCGATCGGGGTCGGGCGGCGGGCCGCCGGGCCAGCTCAGGTGGCGGACCGCCGTTGCCGGATCGGGCGCGGGCCGCCCGGCCAGCTCGGGTGGCGGACCGCCGTGCCGGATCGTGCGGCCGAACGGTGCTGGACCCGGTCCATGCCCGTCTCTGACAGCCTTCCCGCGCGATGCCGCAGATCCTCACACCGGCCGGCGGGGGCCGTCCGTCCCGTCGTCCTCGCCGCGGCGTGGTCCTGGCGGGAGGTCTGGCCGCCGCCCTGTCGGTCGGGGCGGTGGTGGCCGTGATCCTGGTGGTGGCGCTCGGGTCCTCGGGCAGCGGGCATCGCCATGGCCTGATGGAGTCGCTGTTCCAGGACGACCAGCTGCTCGTCGACTCGCCCGCGCCGACCGTCTCCCGCACGCTCGACACGCTGCGTTCGCTCGGTGTCGACCGCGTGCGGATCACGGTGCTGTGGGCGTCGATCGCGCCCGGAGCGAAGCCTGCCGGGTTCAGGGCGGCCGATCCGGCGGCTTACCCGGCGACCGCGTGGGTGCCGTACGACCGCGTGGTGACCCTGGCCCGCGCGCGGGGGATCGACGTCGACTTCAACGTGACCGCGCCCGGGCCGCTGTGGGCGATGCAGCACGCCCCGAACCCGAAGTACGCCACCCATTACAGCCCGTCAGCCGACGCCTTCGGGCACTTCGTGGCGGCCGTGGGCAAGCGCTACAGCGGGTCCTACCAGCCGCCCGGCGCCACCACGAAGCTGCCCCGCGTGAGCTACTGGACGGTGTGGAACGAGCCCAACCAGCCCGGGTGGCTCGCGCCTCAGTTCCGCACGGTGTCGGGCCGGCCGGTCGTGAACGCGCCGCGGCTGTACCGCTCGCTCGTCGACTCGGCGTTCGCGGGGTTGCGCGCCACCGGGCACACCACCTCGACCGACACCATCCTGGTCGGCGAACTCGCGCCCGAGGGAACCGAGGCCACGAAGACCGAGACGCCGATCCCGCCGCTGCCCTTCCTGCGCGCGATGTACTGCGTCGACCAGAGCGAGAAGCCGCTCACGGGGGCCGCTGCCACCGCGCTCGGCTGCCCCTCGAACGGCGGTACCGGCGCGTTCGTGAAGGCGCATCCAGCGCTGTTCGACCCGACCGGGTTCGCCCATCACCCCTACTCGTTCTTCCTGAAGCCGAGCGCCGGGTTCAGCGACCCGAACTTCGTGCCGCTGTCACAGCTCACCCGGCTCGAAACCGCGCTCGACTCGATCTTCTCCGCCTACGGCGTTCATCGCCAGCTCCCGATCTACCTCACCGAGTACGGCTACGAGACCAATCCGCCGGATCCGTTCCGCGGCGTGCCCCTGGCCAAGCAGGCGCTGTACCTGGACCAGGCCCAGTACATGGCCTGGCAGGACAGCCGGGTGCGGTCGATGGCCCAGTTCCTGCTGGTCGACTCGGCGCCGAACACGACCTTCCCGAAGAACAGCGTCGGGTACTGGTCGACGTTCCAGACCGGGCTCGAGTTCCTCGGTGGCAAGCGCAAACCGTCGTTCGTTGCCTACCGGCTCCCGATCTACGTGCCGAAGCCGTTCTTCGCCCGCGGCGCCACCGTGTCGGTGTGGGGGATGCTCCGACCGGCCAAGAACGGCACCGAGCAGCAGGCGCAGATCCAGTACCGGCCCCGCCACGGCGCCGCTCAGACCCTCGCCACCGTCGACACGCACGACGCGAGCGGCTTCCTCTCGACGAACGTGGCGCCACCGGGCTCCGGCTCGCTGCGGATCCTGTGGACCGCGCCGGACGGCAAGGTCCTGCGTAGCCGGGCGGCCACGATCACGCAGACGGGTTAGCTGTGCCGGTCGGCGCCGCCGCGCTGGCTGGTTTGGCTGGCGCCTCGGTGGCGCCCGTTCGGGCCGCCCCGGGTTCGTGGTCTGCCCGGGACTGGCTGGGGAAGGGGGAGAGGGTGCCGGCGGCCGGCGCGAGATGTAAAACGTCGCATTTCGTCGGGTTTCGGCGAGCCCTGTAGCGCGCTGCATGACATACATGGCAAACGTCGATAGCGCTCGCAGTTCGCGATCGTTATGCGACGTTTTACAGGTGCAAAACGCACACATCCGGTCCGGAATCCCGAGCCCTGTTGCATCTCGCGCGATATGCAGCACTTTTGCGCCACCCCTTCCCGGTCGGCGGACGATTATCTGCAAAATGCACGCCCCAGACCTTCCAGCGAGGACGGCGCCGGGGCCCCCGCCTGCACCCCCCGGACCCCACGACCCCCGAAAGCTACGGCGAGTCGTCGCGCCCCGAGTGCAGCCAGTCGTCGAACTCCGACCAGGTGTCCCGCGCCCGGTAGCCGGCCTCGCCGACCGCGTGGCCCCAGGCCCCGGCCCACCGGGGGCTCCAGCCGCGCCACCACGCCAGCCCGCCGACCGCCGCCAGCAGCGCTACCGCCGCGCCGAGCCCGGCCAGCAAGAGCATCGGGGCCGGCAGCGAGGCGCCGGTGGCGGCGGTCACCGGTCCGAGCCGAAGCGGTGGAGCGTGACTCGCTGGGGGCGCGGGCTGCCCGCCGGCCGTGGAGGGGTGAGGGGCGCAGGCGCCGGAGGCCCGCGCATTGAGCGCCGCCTGCACCGCGTTCGTGAAGTCGGCGAAGTACTGCGCGCCGTAGGTGTCGATCGACCTCAGCGCGCTCTGGAGCTGGGGGCTCGTGAACTGGCATGGCGGGACCGAGCCGCGGGTCTCGTACGCCTGGAGCACGCGCGAGTAGCTGCTCGCGGCGTTCGCGGTGGCGACGGGAACCCCGAATGCCGCCACGGCGGCGAAGATTAGGATCAGGACACGGCGCATGGCCGCGCTGAAGTTAGCGCGGCGTACCTAAACCAGCCACTCGTCGAGTGGCAACCCGGCCCCGGCCCCGGCGAGCAGCTCCGGCGTCGCGCTCGGGATCCAGGGCAAGGTCGCCACCGACACCTCGCCGAGGCGCTCGATCGTCGCGAGGTTGGAGCGCTCGATCACCCCCGGTGTCGCCGGCCACGGCGTGAGCGCGACGCCGGCGACCGGCAGCGAGGCCGCGCGGGCGGCCTCCAGCGTCAGCAGCGTGTGGTTGATCGTGCCAAGGCCGGGGCGGGCGGCGATCACCAGCGGAAGCGTGAGCTCCCGCGCCAGGTCGCGGACCGAGCACTGCCAGTCGAGGGGCACGAGCAGGCCGCCTACGCCCTCGACGATCAGCGCGTCCGCGCCCGAGCCCGCCGCTCGCACGGTGCCGGCGAGCTCTTCGAGGTCCAGTCCCTCGCCGGCCAGTTCCAGCGCCAGGTGCGGCGAGACCGCCGGGCCGAAGGTGCGCACCGCCACCTCGTCGGCCCGGCAGCCGGCGGCGCTCGCCAGCAGCTGGTGGTCGTGCGGCCAGTCCGGGTCGGGGATGTCCTCGAGGCCGGTGATGAGCGGCTTCCGCACGCGGACGGTGGCCCCGGTGGCGCGCAGGGCGGCGACGATCGCGGCGGCGAGGACGGTCTTGCCGACGCCCGTATCCGTCCCGGTGACGAAGCAGCCGCGCACGCCCGGCGGAACTCAGGCGGCGCGCGTTTCGGGGTGCTCGTAGTCGAACACTCCAGGACGGATCGGTTCGTCGCCGTAATCGCCGATTTCCGGCCGTCCGTCTTCGTGCTCGTACTCGGGCTCCTCGTACCGGAGCGCGCGATCAGACGGCTCCGTCACTCGTGCGCGTGGCTCGAACCCCGCTGCCCGCGCCACCTGCGCGAGCGTGCGCGCCGCATCGCGAAGCTCCTGCTCGCGATGGGTCGCCATCACGGCCAGGCGCAGCCGCGAGCTTCCGGGCGCCACCGTGGGCGGCCGGATCGCCTGCGCGAACACGCCCCGCTCGAGCGCCGCCTCGCAGATCCGCATCGTCAGCTCGGCGTCGCCGATCACCAGCGGCATGATCTGCGTCCTGGCCGCACGCACGTCGAATCCCTCGGCGACCAGCGCTTCGCGCAGTGCCAGCGAGTTCGCGGCCAGCTTGTGCACCAGCCGCGGCCGGGTTTCCACCAGCTCGAGGGCCGCCAGTGCCCCGGCCACCGCCGGCGGCGGCAGCGCGGTCGAGAAGATGAACGTGCGCGCGCAGTTGACGAGGTAGCGGGCGGTCACCCGGTCGCAGGCCACGAACGCCCCGTAGGACCCGAGTGCCTTGCCGAGCGTCCCGACGATCACGTCGACCTCGTCCTCGAGCCCGAGCTCGGCCACGGCGCCGCGGCCACCGGGCCCAAGCACACCGGTGGCGTGCGCCTCGTCCACGAGCACTCTCAACCGATGTCGCTGCGCGAGCTCGACGATCTCGGCCAGCGGCGCCACGTCGCCATCCATCGAGAACACGCTGTCGGTCACGATCAGCGAGCCACGTCCGTCCGCCTGCGCGATGCCCCAGGCGAGGTGCTCGGCGTCGCCGTGGTCATAGACGAACACCTCGGCCCGCGACAGGCGGCAGCCGTCGATGATCGAGGCATGGTTGAGCTCGTCGGAGAACACCACCTCACCCGGCCGGGCCAGCGCCGCCACGACGCCGGCGTTGGCGAGATATCCGGACCCGAACAGCAGTGCCTCCTGGCGGCGCTTGAACGCGGCGAGCCGCTTCTCGAGCCGGCGGTGGATCGTCATCGTGCCGGACACGAGCCTGGAGGCTCCGGCGCCGACGCCCCAGCGCATCGCGGCTTCAGCGGCGGCCTCTCGCACCTGCGGGTGGTCCGCCAAGCCCAGGTAGTTGTTCGAGCACAGCAGCAGCACCGGCTCGCCGTCGAGCAGCACATGGGGGCCCTGGGGGCCGCAGATCAGCCGGGTCCGGCGGTGCAGGCCGAGCGCCTTGAGCTCGTCCAGCCGGGCCTCGAGCTCGATCATGCCGCGAGCTCGCGTCCCCGGTTGGGTGCTCCGTCGGGCCGTGGAGGCACGACGCGCTTGGGTGTGTAACGCAGCTGCGAGGCCGGATCCCAGAGGCGGATGTCGAGTCCTGCCTCCGGGTCCGGCTCGCCGTCGAGCGCGGTGCCGATCACGTCGGGCGTCTCACCGGCAAGCCAGCCCGAGCGGTTGTCGGGCCGGGGGTTCGAGCCGTTGTCGGGCTGCCGCGCCACGTTCAGTCCCAGGCCCTCGAACGTCTCGCGGTCCTCGGCCGGGGTGTTCCCGAGCGTGGTCAGGAAGTTGCCCATCATCACTCCGTTGAGCCCGGCCTTGACCGCGGTCTCCTGGAGCTCTCCGAGGTTCTCGACGCGGCCGCCGCACAGGCGGAACAGCGCCTCGGGCAGGATCAGGCGGAAGATCGCGATCCACTTCACGACCTCCCACGGATCCATCAGGTCGCGATCGCCGAACTTCGTGCCCGGCCGCGGATTGAGCAGGTTGATGGGAACGCTCGTCGGGTCGATCGCCGCGAGCTGAAATGCCATCTCGACTCGCTGCTCGCGCGTCTCGCCGAGGTTGAGGATGCCTCCGACGCAGGTCTCGAGCCCGGCTTCGCGCACGGCGTCGATCGTGCGCAGCCGGCCCTCGTAGCGGACCGTCGTCGACACCTCGGGGTAGTAGGACGCGGCTGTCTCGACGTTGTGGTGCACGCGCTGGATCCCGGCCTGGCGCAGCGCCTTCGCCCGCTGCGCCGACATGTGCCCGATCGACACGCAGCGCTTGAGGTTGGTGTGCTCGGCCACCAGTCGCGCGCCCGCCAGGATCTTCTCGAAGTCCCGCTTGGAGAGACCCTGACCCTGGGTGACCATGCAGAAGCGATGGGCGCCCGCCGCCTCGGCGGCGCGGGCGTGCTCGAGGATCTGCTCGGGCTCCATCATCGCGTGCATCGGGGTGTCCGCCTCGGCATAGCGCGACTGGGCGCAGAAGCCGCAGTCTTCCGCGCAGCCCCCCGACTTCGCGTTGACCAGCGAGCACATGTCGGTCGAGTCTCCGAAGCGCTCGACCCGGACCGACCAGGCGCGCTCGACCAGCGCGGCGATCTCG
>DASXOS010000058.1:0-10094 GCA_036494115.1 Solirubrobacteraceae bacterium
GATCGGCGGCCAGGTCTTCGACGAGAACATGCCCGGCTGGGGCTGCGACGCCGACCTCGCCTGGCGAGCGTGTCTGTTCGGATGGACCTCGCTGTACGAGCCCACCGCGGTCGTTCACCACATCCGGACCTACAGCCCCACCACCCGCGCCACCGCCACCCCGGCGGACCGCCGCACCCAGTTCCGCAACCGCCTGCTGATGATCGCCAAGAACGACTCGGTGCGTGACCTGGCCCGCGACGCCGTCCCGCTCCTCGTCTACGAGGCCCTCGCCCTCGGCTACGCGGTTCTGCGCGAGCGCGAGCTCCTCGGGGGTTACGTGGAAGCGTGGCGGCGGCTCCCCCAGGCCCGGCGCGACCGCCACGAGATCCAGCGCCGGCGGCGGGTCCCCCGGGTTCCCTTCGGCTTGCAACCGCACCCGTAGCGCCCGCTCCCCGGGGCGTGGCCGAAAAACCCACGTTAATCTTCGCTTTTTCGGCCACCCTCCGGGTCCCCGCCCACGATCCGGGCGCTGACGTGACCGACGTGAAGCGGGCCGTGCTCGAGTGTCACTGGCGTGTCGCCGAGGCACATGCCCACCGCCTCGGTCAGCGCCTCGGCGAGCTCGGTCAGAGTTCGGCCTGACGCGAAGCATCCCGGGAGCTCGGCGACCTCGGACCAGAAGCCATCGGGTTCCTCGTGGATTGAGATCGTGAGTTCCATGGGCCTTCCCTCGGGTCGATGCCGGCTTGCTTGAAGATCGCGGCGGTCAGCTTCTTGCCATAGACGCTTCCGTGGTGCCGCGGCAGCGTGATCGAGCGCTCACCGCCCTTGGTCATCTTCACCGCATGCTTGCCGCCGCGCCCGAAGGCCCAATCGTTGTCCGACAGGAGCTTGATCGCCCTTCGCTGGTCGAGCAGCCGCGCCACCGCTGCCACCCAACACGATGCCCGCCGGGCGGGCCACCGAAGTCGCCGAAATTGATACACGGTCGTGACGCGGCGGCACAGGCTTGTTGCAAACGGCCCTCTCATTGCCGCCAGCGCGAGGGTGGTCGAAAAACCGACGATATACGGTGGGTTTTTCGACCAGGCCCTCAGCGCGGGGCCGGCAGGTGCGCTCGCCGGCGGCCGACGTAGGCGCCGAGGAGCCGGGCCGCGCGGCGGTGGCTGAGCCGGGCCCGGGCGGGTGAGTCGTAGAAGCGCAGGTCGGTCCACCACTCGCGGGCCAGGTCCAGAACGCCGTACGGCGGCATGTCCAGGAACGCCCCGAACCCAACCGCCTCCCGCCGCGCCCGGCGGTAGATCGAGACCATCGGATCGTGGGTGTGGTCGTGGTCGACGAGCAGCGCCGGGTCGAGCACGCAGGCGTACCCCTGGCTGATCCAGTGGAGGGCCCACTCGCGGTCCTCGCACGCCGGCAGGTCAGCCCGGAACGGCCGCTCCCGCCACAGGGAGGCCCGGAAGGCGCCTGCCGCGTTCGAGTACCCCCACGACGGATGCGCCGCCGCCACAGCACCGTCGAAGCGCACTGGGCCGGCCAGCACCGACCCATCGGGCGCGAACCGCTCGCCGCAGGCGCACGCCACGACCGGGTCCTCGAACGTGGCGGCCAGCCGGGCCAGCCATCCCGAGTCCAGGGGAAACGCATGCGCGGACAGCGCCACGAACACTCGGCTCGACGGCGAGGCCACCCCGGCCCCCAGGTTGAGCGCCCCGCCGAAGGTGAAGGCGCAAGACGGAATCGAGATCACCCGAGCGCCGGAACCCGCAGCGATCGCCACCGTGTCGTCCCGGGAGCCGCTGTCGACGACGATCACCTCCACCGCGCCCGCCTCGAACCCCTCCTGGGATCGGACCAGCCCCAGGCAGCGGCCGATCGAGCCCGCCTCGTCGCGGGCGCGGATGATCACGCTGATATCGGGAGAAGGCGTCACGACGGGACCGCAGGCACGATTGGGCCGCATTTTGGCGTGGCTGCTGCGGTGGCGACCGGTGCGGCGTACCATCCCATTCTCGTGACCGCGCATGCTCTTCGCGAGGCGGGTAATGGGGGACCGCCACCCGTCGATCACTCTCGTCCGTCCTCCGCGCTGTTCGACATCCCGATCGACCTGGCGCAGCCGGCGGAGCTGCTCAGGACGATCTCCGGATGGGCCGCGCAGCACCGGACGCGGCGGATCATGTACGTCAACGCCCACGTGGTGAACCAGTCCTCGGTGACGCCTGGCCTGAGCGAGGCGCTGAGCCGCGCCGACCTCGTGTACTGCGACGGCTACGGCGTGCGGCTCGCCGCTCGCGTGATGAACCGGCCGGTCCCGCACCGGATGACCGGCGCGGACTGGATCTGGGGCCTGGCCACGCTGTGCGAGCTCTCCGGGCAGCCCATCTACCTGCTCGGCTCCGAGCCGCCAATTGCGCGCGAGGCCGCGGAGCGCCTGCGCCGCTGGTACCCGCGGCTCGACGTGGTCGGCGCCCACCACGGGTTCTTCGACCTCGACTCTCCGCACAACGAGCGGGTGATCGAGCACATCAACGCCCACGCGCCGAGCATCGTGCTCGTCGGGATGGGCACGCCGAAGCAGGAGCTGTGGGTCGACCGCTACGCTGACCGCCTGGACGGAGCCGTTGTGTGGACGGTTGGGGCGCTGTTCGACTACGTCTCCGGGCGCATCCCGCGCGCCCCCCGCTGGCTGGCGGACAACGGACTCGAATGGATCTTCAGACTCGCGATCGAGCCCCATCGGATGTGGCGTCGGTACCTGCTCGGGAACCCGGTGTTCCTCTCGAGGGTGCTGACCGAGGCCACGCGCGCTCCTGGCGACAGCGCCTGATCGGCCCTGATCGCGACGGCGCGGCGCTCGCCCAGCTGGCGCTCGCCGCCCTGATCCTGCTCGCGCTGGCCGCGCTCGCGTGGCATTTCAACGTGCCACCGCGCCACGACGCGTTCAACGCCGTGCCGGACACCCTGCGCGCGCTGCTCGGAATGGTCGTCGTGTTCGGGGTCTGCGGGTTCGGGCTCGTGCGACTGCTGCTCCCGCAAGCGCTCCGCCGCTACGAGGTCCTGTGGATCCTCCCCACCGGCGCGTGCAGCTCCGGGATCGTGCTCACGCTCCTCGGGTTCGCCGCCGTGCCATACGCGATCAACCTGGTCCTCGTGCTCGCCGCCGGCCTCGCCCTCGGGGTGTACGCGGTCCGCAGGCACGGGATGCCGCCGGCCGAGCTGCCGAGCCTGGCCTGGCCGGTGTTCATCTCGTTCGTCGTCCTCACGGTGGCGCTC
This sequence comes from Solirubrobacteraceae bacterium, assembly GCA_036494115.1. Taxonomy (GTDB): domain Bacteria; phylum Actinomycetota; class Thermoleophilia; order Solirubrobacterales; family Solirubrobacteraceae; genus Palsa-465. Next base: position 3,259 of record DASXOS010000058.1, read on the forward strand.
GTCCCGATGCTGTTCGCACAGCACTACGCGGCCCCGATCGGCACCGGGTCGGACGCGCACGTGGCGGCCGGGACCGCCGAGTTCCTCAAGCACTCCTATCCCACCGGCGTCGATCCCTCGCAGCCGATCAACCAGATGCCCCCGTTGTGGACGTCGAAGTTCCCCATCTACTACGCGTTCGCGGCCATCTCGTCGGTCTCGGGCCTGGCCACGTGGCAGATCCTCGCCGTGCTCGCGGCTGCGCTGCTGGCGATGGCCGCGATCGGGCTGTTCCTGGTCGCGCGCGAGCTGTTCGGCGCACCGGCGTGGGTGGCGGTGGCGGCGATGGCGCTCGCCGGCCTCGATCGGATGGCGCTCTACACGGGGCTGAACCCGTACCTCAATCAGACCTGGGGCTTCTTCGCGATGCCGTTCACGCTCGTCCTCGGCTGGTGGATGGTGCAGCCCGGCCTGAGCCGCCCCGAGCGCCAGGGCTCGGTCGTGTTGTTCGTCCTGTTCGGGCTCGTGCTGGTGTTCGCGTACCCGCTCGCCGCGCCGATTCCGGCGCTGCCGATCGTGATCTTCATCTGGTCGGAGCGGCGCCGGCGGATCAGGGCCGGCGAGCGCGTGCTGCGACTCACCGACCTCTACCGGGGCCGGCGCAGCCTGATCTGGCTGATCCCACTGTGCGCGCTGCTCGCGGTGCCGGTGTACGGCGTCGGCCAGAAGGCGCGGGGCGCGCTCCAGGTCCTGCTGCCGGGGCACTCGCTCCAGGGTTGGGGTGGCGACATCGGCCACTTCGTCCCCTTCAACTACTTCCTCTCGCTGCCCAATGACCTGCTCGGCACGGTGCTGTTCGTGGGCATCGTGCTGCTCGTCCTCTACGGACTGACCACCGTGCCGCGCTCGCTCGCCTGGGGCCTGGGCGTGCTGTCGCTGATCGGGCTGGTGCTCGCGGTGTACTTCCGCCACCGGCAGTTCGGCTACTACTTCCACTTCAAGCTGCTGGCGTTCGTGGGCCCGCTGCTGATGCTGGTCGCCGCGGTCGGGGCAGGCCGCATCCGACGCTGGGGCCCTTTGATCCTGGCCGTGTTCGTGATCGCCACCGCCGGCAGCATCGTGTCCGAGATCAAGGACACCGGCCGCCAGCTGCCTCCGGCGACGATCGCGCTGAGCGCGTGGGCCAGCGATCTTCCCCACGGCGCGACGGTGCGCCTTGACATGTGGCCCCCGAACCAGCTGTGGGCGGCCTACTTCCTGGCGGCGCGACCGCTGTGCTCGCAGCTACCGCTGCTCAATACCGACTACCCCCATGTCCCCTACTCGCGCAAGGCCGACTACATCGTGGCCACGCTCGACCGGGGTAAGCCCGCCGACGCGATCGGCGCACCGCTGAAGGTCAACGACGGCTACGCGCTGTACCGCGAGAACCCCGCCGTGCCCGGACCGGACAACTGCTCGCAGCGCCGCCAGGACCGGCTGTACACCGGCTCCGGCTGGAGCCCCCGTTAACTAGTCGCCCAGGTCGCCGGGCGGCAACCCCAGTGCGTGCGCGCTCGCGCCCTCCTCGCGCACCGGGATCGTCCCCTCGAGGTTGATCAGCCGGTAGTTCTGCTCGTCCATGAAGGCGACGAACTCGTCGTGGGTGCCGTGCAGCTCGCAGATCACGGCGGGCCGATGCTCAGCCAGGGTGCGGCGCATCCCCTGAAGCACGGCGAGCTCCGCACCCTCGACGTCGATCTTGACCACGGTCGGCGGCTTCACCGACCCGTTGGCCACCAGGTCGTCGATCGCCACCAGCTGCACCTCGATCACCTCCTGGGTCCCCGGGTGCTCGCCGTAGTCCTCGAGCTTCGACCAGCTCTGGTCATCGACGATCTGCAGGCGGCCCACCCCGGCGTGATCCGACACCGCCACCTGGAGCACGCTGATGTTGGGGACGCCGTTGAGCTCGGCGTGGTGACGGATCGCCTCTGCGTTCTCGGGCGCCGCCTCGAACGCGTACACGTGGCCCTCGTGCAGCCCCGCGAGGTGGCCGCCGAGCAGCGAGAAGAACCCCAGGTTCGCGCCGATGTCGTAGAACACGCCACCGCGCCCGAGGTGGCGGACCATCGCCTCCTGGACCGCGCTCTCCAGGTTGCCGAACGCGATCGACCCGATGTGGGCGTGCGAGATCGGCAGATACCGCATGTCGAACGTGAGCCCGCCGCCGTAGCCCTGGGGCACCCGGATCAACCCCGCCTCGAGCCAGCGGATGCCGCCGCGCATCGCCAGGGACGCCGGGTCGTTGCGCGTCATCGCGCGCTCGCGGACTTCCCGGAGGTGAGGATGGCCGTAGCGGATCAGCCGCCGGACGAGCATCGAGCGGTTGAGCCCCGCCGAGCTCAGCGCGACCCGCGCGCGCTCGGGGACCCTCATCGCCCGGCCACCGTCGTGAGCGCGTCGTGCAGTCGCTCCGAGGTACGCGCAAACGCGTACTCGTCGAGGCGGCGCTCGCCCCGCGGCCGGAGCTCTCCGCGCAGCTCGGTGTCGCAGGTCACGATCCGCAGCAGCTCGGCCACGACCTCGAGGTTGTCATCCGCTCCGAGCAGGACGCCGGCGTCGCCCACCACCTCACCGACCGCGCCCTCGTCGCGCGCGATGACCGGCACCCCGAAGTGGAACGCCTCGAGCAGGGGGATGCAGAACCCCTCGTGCTCGGACAGGCACAGGAACGCGTGCGCCGAGCGGTAGTGCTCCGCCAGCCGGTCCCGGCTCACGCCGCTCTCGAACACCACCCCACCGGGAGCGAGCTCGTCGGCCAGCTCCTGCAGGTGAACCCCGTAGGCGGGCGACAGCGGTGTCCCCACGAGCACCAGTCGGGCCTCCGGCTCGGCAGCCCGGAACCGGGCGAAGGCGCGGATCACCAGGTCCTGGCGCTTGTGCGGAGCGAGCCGGCCGACGAACAGGATCGTCGGCGGCCCTGCCGGTGGCCCATCGCCGGCGGGCGGCAGCGCGACCCGGTCGAACAGCACCGGGATCACGTCGGCCTCCCGGCCGCTGCACGCGGTCAGCTCGTGCGCGTTGAACCGGGACACCCCGGCCAGCGCTCCGGCCTCGCGACACAGCACCGCGAGCTGATCCCGGGCCAGCTCACAGCGCACGCCCTCGACCGGCTCGTGCGCCCAGAAGTACCTGGCCGGCGTGATGTTGTGAGAGATCAGCATGCTTCGCCGGCGCGAGGAGAACAGCGGCTCGAGTCCGCGAGCATACCCCGAGTAATGCAGCAGCAGGAGCTCGCCATCACGCGGCTGCAGCTCGTGTAGGGGGCGCAGCGTGCCGCGTGGCATTCCGGGTGCGATGACCGCCGAATAGTCCTCGCCCTCCCAGCCCCAGGCGGTGAATAGCGCCCGGCAGGCCAGCCCCTGATTCGTGACCGCGTCCACCGGACCGGCGGCGCACAGGACCTGGGTGACCTTCATCGCGGTGGCTGATCGTCCGCGTCGTGACGGCGTGCAGCCTCCTCGAGCACCGCCACGCGCTCCTCGAGCCGCATCACGTGCGCCGCCATCTGGGCGTTGAAGCGACTCTGCTGGGCGCTGATCTGCCCGATGTACTGGCGCAGCAGCTTGACCAACAGCTGCTTGATCCAGGTGATCGGTCGCCCCAGGCGCCGGGTCGAGTAGATCTCGGCCTCCTCGGGCTCGATGATCGCCCACTCCGCCAGCCGCCGCGCCGACGCGGCTGGATCCTGGAGATGCCATTCGCCGCCCTCGTCCGCGGCGGCCGGTGGCGCCTGCGCCGCCGCCCGTCGCGCCGCCGCCAGCGCCTCGCCCGGGTCCTTCACCGGCCCACCTCGATCCGCGCACCGGTGAATGTCCAGGTGCCGCGCAGGTCGGCGATCCCCTCGGCGCCCTCGATGCTGACCACGCTGAAGCTGAGCAGCCGGTCGATCCCCGGGGCGGTGTCACCCGGCTCGTGGACGCCGATCGCCACGTCGTAGTCCCCGCCGAGCAACGTCAGCTTCGGCACCTCGAACAGCAGCGTCCCGTCGCCCGTGGACGTCGCGAGCGACGTCGACGATTTGAACACCGGCTGGCCCGAGGCCTGGCGGACCTCGATCACGAGCTCGACATCGGGAGCTCCCGTCCGGGCCGACACCTCGAGCGCCAGCTTGATCGGCTCCCCCGGCTCGAACACCTGCCGTGGGCGCGAGTCGCCGTCGAGCAACGAGGCCTCGCGCAGCGTGACCGCCCCGGCGCGCGCCTCGCGGGCCGCGGCCTGCGAGGCGTCCTCCAGTCCGAGCATCCGGTGATAGAAGCGCAGTCCTTCCGCGGTCGGCCCGTCGAAGGCGACGCGGCCGTGGTCGAGCACCACCACCCGCCGGCAAGCCGCCTCGATCGTTCCCGGCGCGTGGGACACGAGCACGACCGTCGTGCCGCCCTCGATCCGCGCGTGGATGTGGCGCAGGCACTTGCGCTGAAACGCCTCGTCACCGACCGCGAGCACCTCGTCGATCAGCAGCACGTCGGCCGCGAGGTGAGCGGCGATCGAGAACCCGAGCCGGACCAGCATGCCTGACGAGTACGTCTTGATCGGGGCGTCGATGAAGTGCCCGAGCTCCGAGAAGTCGATGATCTCCTGCGTGCGCGCCTCGACGTCGATGCGGGTCATACCATGGAGCGCCGCCCCGAGGTGAATGTTCTCGCGCCCGGTGAACTCGCGTCCGAACCCGGCGCCGAGGTCGATCAGCGTCCCCACCCGGCCGCCACAGCCGGCAAACCCGCGCTGCAGGGGGATGATCCCAGCGAGCACCTTGAGCGTCGACGTCTTGCCGGCGCCGTTGCGGCCGATGATCCCGAGCGTCTCACCCGGCGGGACGGTCAGCGACACGCCGGCGAGCGCCTGCGTCGGGGGCAGTTCCGGCGGGCGGTGACGCCCCAGCGAGGCCACCAGCTCCTTGAGCGTACGGCCGCGGTCGCCGCGTGAGGAGAACGAGCGCCACGCGTCCTCGAGCACGATCTCGCCGGCCTTCAGCGAGCGGCTCACAGGACCACCGCCAGCTCGCCTTCGCCGCGCCGGAACACCGCCAGCCCGGCGAGCCCCGCGACGATCGCCGCCGCCACCAGGTAGGCCAGCGTGGCCCCGCCGGGCGCGCGACCGCCGTAGATGATGTCCCGCACCGCCTCGATGAACGGCGCCACCGGGTTCACCCAGCGCAGCAGCGGCTCGATCCAGTGATGCGCGTTCAGCCCCGGCAGGCTCTGCAGGTTGAACAGCACGCCCGAGACGAAGAACCACGGCAGCAGCGCGGCGGTCAGGATCGGCTGCACGTCGCGGTAGTAGGCGTGGGCGGTGGCTGCGATCAGCGACAGGCCGAGCGTGAACGCGAACAGGCAGACGGTCACCGGGATCAGGAGCAGCAGCGCCCAGCTCGCGTTGCCGCGGATCACGAGCGTCACCGGGAGCAGCACCACGAGCATCGCCAGGTACGGGACGAGCTGGACCGCGACCGCTGCCGACGGGATCGACTCCCGCGGGAAGCGGACCTTCGAGATCAGCGCCGATTGGTCGACGAGCGATGTCGAGGCCGCGGTCAGTCCCTGCGCGAAGAACAGCCACACCAGCAGTCCCGCGAGGATGAACAGCGGATAGTCGGAGTAATTCACCGCCTTCAGCACCGGCCCGAGCATCACCCCGTACACCGCCATCAGCACGAGCGGGTTGACCAGGTACCAGAGCACACCGAGCACCGAGCCCTTGTACTTCTGGCGCAGCTCGCGCCGCACCAGCTGCGAGAACAGGTAGCTGTAGTCGCGCATCTGCCCGGGATTATCCGGCCCCAGCGGGCGACTCGACGAGCACGGTGACCGGCCCATCGTTGACGAGCTCCACGGCCATGTGGGCGCCGAACACGCCACGCGCCGCGCCGAGGCGTTCGCACACCCGCTCGTAGAGGGGCTCGGCCTGCTCGGGCGCAGCGGCCGCCACGTAGCTCGGCCGGTTGCCGCGACGAGCGTCGGCGTACAGCGTGAACTGGCTCACGCACAGGACCGCGCGGTCGCCGAGCGGCTCGTTCATGCGGCCCTCGGCGTCCGCAAAGATGCGCAGCGCCCGCAGCTTGGCCGCGATCCAGTCGGCCTCACGTTCGCCATCGTCGCGGCCGACACCAAGCAGCACGAGCATCCCCGCTCCGATCTCGGAGACGACGGCGCCATCGATGCTGACCGACGCACCGCTCACGCGCTGCACGAGCGCTCGCACTTCAGCTCAGATCTCCCGCAGCTCGGCGGCAGCCTGCTCGGGAGCGACGATGTTGAGGTTCACACCGGCCCCGAGCTCGAGCCCGGCCAGATGCGTGAGCCGGGGCAGAATGTCGATCCGCCACGAGAAGTGCTCCGCGCCGCTCGGCGCGGTGCGAACCCACAGGTTGAGCGCAGGAGGCGCGCCGAGGCGGCGGCACAGGCGCGACAGGGCCTCGTGCAGCATGCGCCCACCCAGCGGCCCGTCGTCCTCGAACCGCATCCGGGGTGTCCGCGGGGCAATCAGGAGCTGGTAGGGGACGCGAGCTCCGTACGGCGCCATCAGCACGGTCTCCTCGTCGATCGCGACGATCCGCTCGCGGCGCCGGACCTCCTCCTGGACGAGGTCGGCCAGGAGGTTCCCGCCCATCGTGCGCGTGGCGTAGGCGCCGAACCGCTCGCGCTCGCGGGCGATGTCGGCGGGCACGAAATCGAGCGCGTAAAGCTGGGAGTGGGTGTGGGGCAAGGACGCTCCGGCTTCGCGGCGCTCGTTCACGCTCACGTGCACGTAGGACGCTTCGCGGTGAAAGCGCATCCGCTCGCGCCAGACGTCGACCGCGAGCGCCACCTGGTCGG
>DASXOS010000059.1:0-5898 GCA_036494115.1 Solirubrobacteraceae bacterium
CCCCTGGGTCTTCAAGCCGTCGCAGCTAGTCGGCGTCGAAGCGGTCGAGATCGAGATCGACCACACGCCCGGCCGCGGCTGGTTCCGCGCAGGCGGCAAGCTCGAGGTGCGGGCGCGCGAACCGGTGGCGGACCAGGAGCGGGTGACCTGCGTGATCCCCGGCCACGACCGGCAGGGACGCGAGCTGATCAGCGACTCGATCGACGCCGACGCCGGCCCGCTGAGCTTTTCCGTGACGGGACGCTGCGCCTACGAGTCGACCTTCGCGTACTCCTCGGACGAGGGATAGGTGACGATTGTTCAGCAGGCGGGGTCGTAGTGGCGGTTGGGCAGTGCCTCCTCCCACTCGGAGTGTGTGAGGCGCCGGCCGGCCACCGCGCACGCGTGCCGGGCCCACGCGGTGGGACGCACATCCCAGCGGTAGGCGCGCCCGGTGTCGTAGAGCGCGAACAGGTGGGCGCCATCGGGGCTGAACTGCGGAACGACCCCGCGGTTCGGCAAGCCCGGAAGCGGAGCGCCGAGCAGCCGCTGTGTGGCGAGATCCCAGAGGCGAATCGTGCCATCCGCACTACCCGTGGCGAGCGTGCGGCCATCGTGGCTCACGGACTCCCAGAGGACCGCACCGGAGTGGCCCACGAGGACACGGCTCACCGGTCTCCACGTCTTGGTGGACCACATCCGCGCCCAGCCCTTCCAGCTTCCGCCCACCAGGAACCGCCCATCGGGGGTGAAGCGCGCGAGGTCCCACACGCTTTCGTCGCCCGACAGAGACGCGCGGCGCCGGCCGCTCTTCACGTCGAAGATCTGCACACCCGGGTTGTCCGCGCCGATGGGCACGGTGACGGCCAGCGTTCGCCCGTCGGGGCTGAGCGAAACGTTCCCAACCGTCGGAAAGTGAAGAAGACGACCGACCGGTCGCCCCGATGGCAGCGCCCACAGCCGGACGGTGCGCGTCGGCGGCGCCGTGTTGGCGGGACCCGAGAAGTCCTGGTCCGCCGCCGCCATGAGTCGGCCGTTGCCGCTGAAGACAGGCGCGTAGATCGGCTCACGGCCGGCATGCAGGCGCTTGACGATCCTGCCCTGCCGCGAATCGACCAAGACGACCTGCCCAGCTTTGCCAGTGACCGCCAACGACCTCCCGCCCGGGACGTAGTCCATTCCGAGGATCGGCCCGCTCGGAAGCGCCCGGAAGTGGGATACCGGGCTGAGGGTGCGGGCGTCGAACACCCGGACGGTCCCATCGGGCTGAGCGACGGCCAGTGCACGTCCGTCCGAGCTGAGACCGTAGCGGGGAAGCACTCCCGGGTTGTAGGGCCCGACATTGAACGGACGGCCGAGTCGCTCTCTGCCGGTGAGATCCCAGATCAGGACCTTGCCGTCGAGGGAGGCGGTGTACAGCCGAGAGCCGTCGTCGCTGATCGCGAGACCGGTGATCAGGCCGGTGTGACCCTCGAGGGTCTCGCCTGCCGTGGCGTGCTCGACGTCCCAGACGATCAGCCGATCGTCGTCCCCCGCGGTGACCGCCGTGCGACCGTCAGCGCTGAACGTCGCGCGAACGACGGCTCCGTCGTGACGTCCAAAGCCGGTCCGGACATCGCCTGTGACGAGGTCGAGGAAATGCACCGAACCGTCGCTGCCGCCCGCGAGCATCGTGCGGCCGTCGGGGCTCAGTGCGGCCTGCCTCGCGCCTAGCGGAAACGTCCGGAGCGGGCGCAACGTGCTCGCGGCGCGAATCACCGTGGCTCCGCCATCGAATGTGGTGACCAGGCGCCGGCCGTCCGGTGTCGGCATCAACGCCACCTCGGAGGAGCTGTTGAGGTGACGGCCCGGACCGAGCGGCAAGCCAGTGCGCGCATCGAAGCGGCGGATCAGCGTTCCAGCGTCGCCCGAGAGGGCGCCGAAGAGCGTCCGCCCGTCGGGAGAGAAACGCAGCGCGTAGGTGATGTAACCGCGGGCTCGCAAGCGAGCGAGCACGCGATGCGAGTCTGCGTCGAGCACCACCGGCTTGCAGCCACCGACGGCGAGCCGGGAGCCGTCCGGGCTGTAGCGCAGATGCTCGAGGCGGATCAGTGCGTCGATGATGCAGCCGGTATGACCGGGCACGGTCGCCGCCGGCGCGGCTCGGCGCCGCGTGCGGGTGTCGACGAAGCTCACTGTGCCGTCGTTGTCGATGAAGGCCAGAGTGCGCTGGTCGGGGTTGAGGTCGAGCCCGATCAGGCGGTCGCCATCTCCGTGAAGCACCCCGATCGCCGCCGGGCTCCTTAGCAGTGCGGCGAACAGGTTGCTGCGCGTCTGCAGCGAGTCGTCGAGGGCCGTCCCCTGGCGAGCGAGCAGCAGTGAGCGATCGAGATCGTCCTCCGTGAGCGCCTGTGCACCGAGGAGCTGCGCCGCGGCGGTGGTCGCCTCGTCGCGCGCATTGCCTCGCTCGTTCAGCGCAACCGCTCCGGCGATCAAGGCAAGGATGAGAAGGGACGCCACGCCCGCAAGCACCGCTCGAAGACGGCGGCCGGCGCGCTCGTTTGCGGAGCGGCTCGCGGCGAGGAACGAGCGCTCGACGTCGTTGAGCTCCGCGGGGTGACCAGCGAACCACTCGAGGGCCGACGCCAGGCGCGCGCCTCGGTAAAGCTCGCTCGAGTCGCGCCCTCCGACCTCCCACTCCCGCGCCGCGGCGCCGAGGCGCCGCTGCAGCCGGCGGCCCTGCACGTCCTCTTCCAACCAGCCTCGGAGTCGCGGCCACTCGCGCAGCAGGGCCTCGTGCGCAACCTCGACCTCCCCTTCGCCGACGGTGATCAACCGATCGCCCGCCAGCGCGTCCAGCACGGCGGCGACGCGCGGGTCGCGGTCGCGCCCGAGCTCGGCCAAGGACACGCGGCGGCGCACGATCGCATCGCCGTCGCCTTCGCCGGCGAGTCTGAGGAGGATTCCGCGCGCGACGGTCCGGCTGCCGGGATCGAGCCGCTGATATGCGCCTTCTGCCAGCCGCGCTACGGCGCCGCGCACGCCGCCCACTCGCTCGTACCCGCTCATCGCCAGGTGTCGCCCGTCGCGGTGCCGCCACAGCTCGACCAGCGACGTCGAGAGCAGCGGGAGCGCCCCGGGCTCCCCGTCCACGTCGGCGATCAGGACGTCGACCAGATCGGGCGCGATCAGCAGCTTGGCCCGGCGGGCGGGGAGCTCGATCGCGCGGCGCAGCTCGTCGCGGCGCATTGGCCCGACGAGCACGTGGTTCGCGCCGAGCAGCCGCGACAGATCCGGGTATGCCCCGCAGCGGCCGTAGAACTCGGCGCGGATGGTGATCAAGACCAACGCCTGCTCATCCCGCGCCATAGCGACGAGCGCGTCCACGAACGCCGCGCGCTCGGATTCAGTGCGGCACGTGGTGAAGGCCTCCTCGAACTGATCGACTGCCACCAACCTGCGGCGGTCGGCCGGCGCGTCCGCGGACGCGCGCTCGAGCGACTGCGGGGGGTGCTCGCCCGGGCGCAGCAGCACGAGCGCCCGATGCTCGCTGCCAGGGAGAACTCCCGCCGCCAGCGACGCGACCAGCCCGGCCCGAAGCACCGACGACTTGCCGCTCCCCGACGGCCCGACGATGCCCAGCAAGGACGCGCCGGCGAGGCGCGCGACCATCTCCGCCACGAGCCGCTCACGGCCGAAGAAGACCTCCGCGTCTTCCACGTCAAACGAGGCCAACCCCTTGAACGGGCAGGCGACTACGTCACGTTCGCCGTTGATCCGCCCGGCCTGCTCGCGGACCGCCTGTAGGTCCATCACCCTCCCGGCGAGCTCGTCCTCAGCCGCGTGTAGCTCCGCGCGTTCGGTAGCTGCCCGACCGGCCGAGTCTTCAAGGCGTTGGGCGGCTTCGGCGCGGGCCCACTCGCGGGCCGCTTGGTGCACGCGTGCCGGAACTCCGCCGCTCAGGGCGAGCAGCCGCTCCGCCGGGGCCTCCAGTCCGTCGCCGGCGCGAGTGTAGAAGCGGGCCACCGCGCGCACGCTCCCGGGACCGAGCGGCCCAAGGGTGAGGATCTCGTCAGCCTCCAGCGCCTCGGCGAGCCGGAAATCCTCCGTTGCCGCCAGCCCCAATATCGGCAGGCCTTTGCGTTCGCGGAAGAGCTCGGCCAGCGCCGCGACTCCCGCGGCTCCTTCGCGGTGGAGGTCGTCGAGCACCAGCAGGGTCGGCAGCGGCGCCGCGCAGACCTCGGCGAGTACGGAGCGCGCCGCATCCGCTGCGGCAGCTCCTGCATAGCGAACCCGGGTGCGATCGCCGTGCACCTCCGTGGCTAGCTCCGCCGCAAGGCGCGTCTTGCCCATCCCGCGGCCACCGACCACAAGGACGAGGGCACCGCCATCGGAGCACGCGCGGCGCCAGTGATGTCTCAGTCGCTCCAGCTCCGGCTCCCTGCCGACCAACGGGACGTCGACATCGAGTGCCGGGGGAAGCAGTTCCACGACTTCCGCAACCGGAGCCGCGAGCGAGGGGTCCTGCATCAGGATCGCGTGCTCCAGGTCCCGGAGATGCTCGCCAGGATCGAGCCCCAACTCGTCGACGAGCGTGCTCCGCGCGTCCTGGTACGCCTGGAGCGCGTCCGCCTGCCGATCGCTTCGGTAGAGGGCGAGCATCAGCTGGCCGCGCAAGCGCTCCTGGTAAGGGTGCTCTCCGACAAGCACCTGGATCTGGGCGACCACCTCGGCGTGCAGTCCGAGGGCCAACTTGGCGTCGATCAGCTCCTCGAGCGCCTCGACTCGCAGCGCCTCGAGACGTGCGATCTCGTTCTGGGCGAACGATTCGTAGGCGAGGTCGGCGAGCGGCGCCCCGCGCCAGAGAAGAAAAGCGTTCTCGAGTGCCCAAGCGGCGCGCTCCGGATGACCAGCCGAGAGCTCGCGCCGGCCCTCAGTCACGAGCCGCTCGAAGCGATGCGAGTCCACGCACTCCGGGTCGAGGTGCAGCTCATAGCCATGCTGGCGGGTCAGGAGCGGGCCCTCGCCACGCGACCCGTTGCCGGCGCCGGCCAGCGCCCTGCGCAGGCGAGAGACATGCATCTGCAGCGTCTTGCCGGCGGTGACAGGCGGATGTTCCCCCCACAGCTCATGGATCAGCCTGTCGGCACTGAGTGCCTCGTTGGGATGCAGTACGAGCACCGCCAAGAGCGCTCGCTGTTTGTCCCCTCGAAGTTCGACTCCCCTGCCCTCATCGAGGACTTCAAGCGGACCAAGGATTCGAAAGTCCATGGCAACGGGGTACGAGCCGGGTTACCCAAGTAGATCAGCCCCTGCGCCCCTCCCGCAAGGCCCTATCGGCAGCTGTTACCACGCTGTGACCGTTGCGAGACCGGCCGGTCGCACCCTCCGATGGTCCGAATCAACTGCCGACCCGAGAGGAATCAACAATGACCACCACTGCCCCCAAACAGCACCCCGCGGTCGTTCTGCGCAGGCATTACACGCAGCTGAGGGCGCTGCTCGCGGTCGCGATGATCGCCGTCGTGGGCCTCACTGCCGCGGTCTCGATCTTGGCCGCCAGGGGCGACGCCACTAGGGAGACAGATCCGCTGAGCCTGATGACTCCCGAGGACGCACGCTACGTCGAGGCCATCAGCTCAATGACCGACGAGCAGCTCTCCGCAGCGTTTGGGACGGTAAGCAGCGCGCCCGCCCGCCCCGGGATCGAGAGGATCGGCCATCAGGGCCGCCGCCCATAACGGCAGCACAGCCGGTCACCGAGAGGGCTCTCCGTTCAGGAGGGCCTTCTCGCGGTCCCGCCCAGCAGCCGCGCCGCAGCTACTTGATCGCGTCGTAGACCTTGAACAGCGGCATGTACATCGAGATCACGATGAAGCCGACCATCGCGCCCACGATGATGATCATCAGCGGCTCGAGGATCGACGTCAGGGCCTTGAT
>DASXOS010000060.1:0-6643 GCA_036494115.1 Solirubrobacteraceae bacterium
CCGCTCGAGCCTGAGGAGCCTGAGGAGCCCGAGGAGCCGGACGAGCCGGACGAGCCCGAGCTCGAGTTTGAGCCGGAGCCGCACGCAGCGACCCCGATGGAAGCGGCGACCACGAGCGCCACCGCACTGATGCGACTGATAGTCAACGTTTTCTCCTTCTTACCTTGGTGTGCACGCAGTCTCGGAAACTGACGGGCGGCGGGTGTTAACTGGTTGTGAACCGCCCGTTGGGGTCGGGTTGACGCTCGGCCGACAGTCGGTACCCGAAGCCGAAGTGGGTGTGGATGAACCGCCAGCCGGGAAGCGCCTGTTCGAGCTTCACCCGCAGCTTGCGAACGTAGACGTCGACGGATCGATCACCTCGTCGCATCTCGCGCCCCCAGACCAGGCTGAACAGCTCCTCACGGCCCATCACCCGATCGGCACGCCGCGCAAGCTCGGTCAGCAACCGCAGCTCGCGGATCGACAGCGTCATCGCTTTGCCGCTGGCGCGCGCGAGGTGCTCGTCGGGAACGACCTGGAGCGGCCCGACCTCGAGCACCTCACGTCCCGTATTGGCGGTGACCGACATTACGGCCCATGCTGATCCCCGCCGCCTGGAATCGAGTTACCGCCTAGTGACAGGAATGTGAAGAACCTGTGACCGCAGACGAGTGGTCACGTCGCGGCGGGGCTCACGCCAGCCGCCGGTGCGTCAGCCGACGAGCGTCTCGAACTCGTCGCCGGCGACGAGCTCATCGCCAACCGGCCGAGCGGCCACTTCGTCCGGGATCTCAAGCTCGGGCTCGAACCGGTAGCCCACGCCGAAGTGCGTGTGGATGTAGCTCCACTGCGGCGAGGCTGCGCGTAGCTTCTGGCGGAGCTTGCGGACGAACACGTCGACGGACCGGTCGCCATGCGCCATCGCATAGCCCCACACGCGCTCGTAGATCTCCTCCCGTCGCAGCACCCGGTCGGACTGCGAGAGCAGCTGCAGGATCTCAAATTCCCGTGCTGTCAGCTCGAGGCTGAGCTCGTTCGCGTATGCCTGATAGAGGTCGGGCCGGATCGTGATCTCACCGACCGTGACGGCCGAATCGAGCTCCGGCATCTCGTGGCGCCGGTGGCGGCGCACCGCGGCCTCGATGATGCAGATGAGCTCTTCGGCATGGCACGGCTTGGTCACCCAGGCATCCGCCCCGAGCCGCAGCCCCCGCACCCGCTGGGCCACTGACGAGGGGCCGGTGCAGACGATCACCGCGAGTCCGGGGAGCCGCAGGCAGACCCGTTCGAGGTATTCCCAGCTTCCCGGCCCGAGGACGGCGAGGTCGACCACCAGCGCGTTCAGCCGCATCGCCACGAGGGTCTCGGGCTTCACGGGCGTGGACAGCGCGCGGTACTCGGCCCCGAGGGACCCGAGCCGGTTGGAGAGGACCTGCAGGAAACCGGGGTCCCGGTCGATAACCGCCAACCGGATCCGGCTCTGGGCGCGTTGGCCGGATGCCGGGGACGCGGCAACCGCCTCGCTGCGCTCGGGCGACATGGCCGTCACTCTATCCGACGGCCTCCTCGCAACGGGATCGAGATTCGCTCGGTCACAGGATGTTTACATGGAATTAGCGGGCAAGATCCGCTGTACCCTCGGCCTGTGGCGATCGACACGTCCCGACGGCCACGCGCCGGCCACCCGCCCCGACGACCGCGCGCCAGCGACCCGCCTCGACGGCCGCGCTCCAGCGACCCGCGGTTGCGGGGGGCGCTGCTGCTGCCGCTCGGCATCCTCGCCGTGCACCAGCTGCGCTTTCAGCTGGCGTTCGGAACCGCCTCGGCGGCGCGGCTCGCGCGCGAGGGCCACGGTTATCTGGCGACGCTCGAACCGTTCGTCCTGCTGGCGGTGGCGATCGCGGCCGGCGCGTTCATCGGCCGCGTGGCGCGCGCTTGGCAGACGGGCGACCCCCGGGACGGCACGCCGAACGTGCTCCGCGGCAGGCGTCCGCTGCTCCGCTCCTGGGTCCTGTGCGCCGCGGTCCTGCTCGCGGCTTATTGCGTCCAGGAGCTGACCGAGGGAATCTTCGCTGCCGGCCACCCCGGCGGCCTGGCCGGCGTGTTCGGTGGCGGCGGCTGGCTGGCCGTGCCGCTGGCGGCGCTGATCGGCGGCGCGCTCGCGGCAGCGCTCCGCATTGCGGACACGCTGATCCAGGCGGCAGCGCGCGTGACCCGCGCCACACATCCCGCCGACCCCCCCGAGCCAGATCCGCGCTCGGAGCCGGCCCTCATCAAGGATTGGCGCCTCGACCCGGCCGCCGGCGTCGCCGCCGGTCGGGCACCCCCGCGCCTTTCGTTCGCGTAACGCCGGAAAGGACCGGCGCTCAGGCGCCGTCCCCTTCCATAGAACGAGAGGCACCGATTCTGATTTCCCCCCGTCGTTCCCCGCGCGTGCGCGCACAGCGCCGCCGCGGGTCGAAGATCTGCATCCCGGTTCTCGCGATCGCGGGCGCCGGCCTGCTCGCGACCGCAACGTGGCCGGCCGCGGCGTCCGCGCACGGCCTGGTCGGACGCGCGTACCTGCCAGTGCCGGCGTGGCTGTTCGCCTGGGCCGCGGGCGCCGTCCTGGTCGTGTCGTTCGTCGCCCTCGCCCGGATGTGGTCCCGGCCGCGGCTCGAGCACGCCCCCGAGCGGCGCCTGTTCAGCGTCCCTCGCCTGCTCGACCCGATCGCCGGCGCGCTCGGCTTGGCGGCCTTCATCGCGATCGTGGTCAGCGGCATCGGCGGCAGCCAGATCCCCACCGTCAATCTGGCCCCAACCGCCGTGTTCGTGCTGTTCTGGGTCGGGCTCCCCGTGCTGAGCGCGGTGTTCGGCGACGTCTTCCGGCCGATCAACCCGTGGCGCGCGTTCGCCCGCGGCACGGGCGCCCTGCTGCGGCGCACACGGTTCGCGAGCGAGCCCCTTCCGTACCCCGAGTGGCTCGGCCGCTGGCCCGCGGTGGCGGGGATCATCGCCTTCGCCTGGCTCGAGCTCGTTTTGGTGAGTCGCCAGCATCCCGCGACGCTCGCGGTCCTGGCCGTCGCCTACGCCCTGATCCAGCTCGTGGGGATGGCGTTCGTCGGGATCGAGCGCTGGAGCACCCGGGGTGACGCTTTCGCCGTGGTCTTTAACGTGTTCAGCCGTCTGGCGCCGGTCGAATACCGCGACGGGGCGGTGTGGCGCCGGCCACCGCTGTCCGGCCTCACCGAGCTCACCCCGGTCCCCGGCACGGTGGCGCTGATGTGCGCGATGATCGGCACCACCACGTTCGATGGCTTCGCGAACGGCCCGGTGTGGCGCGCGGTCGCCCCATCGATCGAGCGGGTGTTCGGGCATCTCGGGCTCGGCGGGACCGCGGCCCTCGAGCTCACCTACACGATCGGCCTCGCCCTGTGCGTGCTGCTGTGCGTCGGCCTCTACCGGCTCGGGATCCGGGGCATGAGCTACATCTCGATCCGGCATCCCGCGCGCGAGCTCGCCGGGTCCTTCGCTCATTCGCTCGCGCCGATCGCATTCGGCTACCTGCTGGCCCACTACTTCTCGCTCCTGGTCACCCAGGGGCAGGCCACCGCGTTCCTGATCTCCGACCCGATGGGAACGGGTGCCAATATCTTCGGTACAGCTGGAGCACGGATCGACTACGGCCTCGTCTCGGCGGCGCTGATCTGGTACGTCCAGGTCGCTGCGCTCGTCGGCGGTCACGTGTCGGGCCTCGCGCTGGCACACGACCGAGCGCTCGTCGTCTACGGTGACGCCGACGACGCTGCGGCTTCGCAGCGTTGGATGCTCGTGGTGATGGTGACGTTCACCTGCCTCGGTCTGTGGCTGCTCTCGGCGGTGAACACATGAGGAAAACGATGCGACTCCGACTGAACATGACCCCGGCGCTGCCGGCGCTGGTCCTCGTCCTGGCCCTCGCGGGCTGCGGCTCGAGCGGCGGTGGCTCGAAATCGACCAGCGCCGACGCCGGGAAGACCACGACCGGGACGTCCTCCACTGCCACGCTCCCGGCCGCCGTGGACGAGCTCGGCGCGGCACAGCACCCCCAGCCGGGCCAGTTCCCGGCCACGCGTGGCCGTTCGCTGCAGCAGCTGGCGACCCTCGTCCATTCGAGCGCGCAACTCGGCGCGGCCACCGGGAGCTTCACGCCGGGCAAGCGCCGCTACGCGTTCGCGCTGACCACCAAGAGCGGTGCGTTTGTGTACGCGCCGACCGCGCTGTACATCTCGAAGACACCGACGAGCCCGGCCGCAGGGCCGTACCTGGCCCCCACCGACCCGATGACGGTCCCGGCGCAGTACCGCAGCAAGCAGAACACCGGTCCCGGAGGGATCCAGGCGATCTACGCCGGCGACGTCCCGCTCCCCCACAGCGGTACATACACGGTTCTCGCCCTGACGCGGACCCAGAGCGGGCTGATCGGCGCGCCGGGCGAGATCGCGGTCGCGAAGAGCTCCAAGATCCCCGACGTCGGGCAGCGAGCGCCGAGCATCGCCACCGACACGCTCGCCTCCACGCACGGCAACGTCTCGTTGGTGACGACGCGCACCCCGCCCGAGAACATGCACTCGGTCTCGCTTAACAAGGTCCTCGGCAAGCGGCCTGTCGCGCTTCTGTTCTCGACCCCGCAGCTGTGCATCTCCAAGGTGTGCGGGCCGGTGACCGACATCGCGGTCCAGCTCCAGCACACCTACGGCAACAAGATCACCTTCATCCACCAAGAGGTCTACGTCAACAACCAGCCGACCAAGGGCCTCAGAGCGCAACTCAAGGCCTTCCATCTCCAGACAGAGCCATGGCTATTCGCGATCAACCGACACGGCATCATCACCGCCCGCCTCGAAGGCTCCTTCGGGGCGAACGCGTTCACCCAGGCCATCCAGTCCGCGCTCCGATGAGAAGACGGCTCGGACTCAGTCTGCTCCCGCTGCTCGCGCTGGTCGCGCTGGCCGGCTGCGGCGGCGGCTCGAGCAGCCCGGTGGCGGCGCCCGCGATCGGCGCCGCTCGGCAGTTCGAGCTCGCTGGATTCCAGCCCACGGGCCAGATCACTCCTGGAAAGCCGACCACGGTCGCGTTCACGATCCAGCAGCCCAACGGCAAGGCGCTCACCCGGTACAAGACGGGCAGCGGCCCTCACACCGGCGTGCACCTGATCATCGTGCGCGACGACCTCGCCTACATCATCCACCAGCACCCACCGGTCGGCGCGAACGGCCGGCTGACGCAGACGGTCACGTTCCCCGCGCCGGGCACCTACCGCGTCCTGGTCGACGCCTATCCCGACCTCCCCGGCGGCCAGCCGAACTTCCAGCTCTACAAGTCCATCGTCGTCAAGGGCGCCTACCACCCCAAGCCGCTGCCGGCGTTCAAGGCCGACCAGGTGATCGACGGGTATCACGTCGACATGCAGGGCAAGCCGTCGCTGCATTCCGTCCAGGCGCAGTTTCTCCACGTCGACGTCACCGACCCGGGCGGGAAGCGCGTCAAGTTCGTCCCCTGGTTCGGAGCCCTCGCCCACGCGATCTTCTTCCACCAGGGCTCGCTCGATTACTTCCACACCCACATCTGCGCCCCGAACGCCCCGAACTGCGGCAGCCTCCCCGGCGTCCCCGCAACCCGCATCAGCGGCACCTCCACCGCGCCGGGCAAGCTCACGGTCGGCGTGCTGCTCCCGGTGTCGGGAACATGGGAGCTGTTCCTGCAGATGAAGCTGAACGGCAAGATCGTGACGGTCCCCTACACCCTCCACGTGGCGTGAGGACAGGCTGATTCAATGAGCGCCATGCGCACCCGCCGGACGGCCGCCTGGCTGCTCTCGCTGCCGCTGATGGTGGCGGGCACGCAGGTCGCGCACGTCCTCGCCTACGACCTCGTCTACCCGAACGCGCACGTCCGGCTGAGCGCGCTGCTCGCCAGCGGCCACGGCTACATGGCCGGGACGCACGGCTACCTCCCGATGCTGCTCGGGATTGCTGGTGCACTCGACGTGGTGGCGGTCGGCTGGGTGTTCGCGGGCAGCGTGCGCCGGAGCCTTCAGCGACCGGTCCCGGCGTGGGCGTTCGCGCTGCTGCCGCTGCTCTGCTACTCGCTCCAGGAGCTGATCGAGCGCTGGCTGGCCGGCGCCTCGGCGCCGTGGTGGATGGTGCTCCAGCCGACCTTCCGGACCGGGGTGGCGCTCCAGCTCCCGTTCGCGCTCGTCGCCTTCCTGCTCGCCCGCCTGCTCCTGCGGGCCAGCGCCAATGCCGCCACCCACGCCCGTCGGCGCGCGCCGCGCCCGCCCGACAGGTTCGCGCTCCCGGCGAGCTGGCTCGTTTCACGGACCGAGCACGTCGCCGACATCGCGACGCGCATCCCACACCCAGGCCGCGGGCCGCCGGCAACCGGCGCAGCGGCGATCGCTCTGGGCACGTAGCACCGTGCCGGCCGCTGCGCGCATCGACTCGTAGCTGCCACCCACCAGAGAAGGGATCGTCGCTTCCATGCACAGAAAATCGTTGGCGCGCCGCTGGCCGTCGGCCGCCGTCGCGCTCGGCGCACTCGTGTTCGCCGCCTCGGCCTCGGCGCATGCCCGGGTCAGCCCCGCCGTGTCGCTGTCGGGCAAGCTCCAGCTCTACAGCCTCGCCGTCCCCACCGAGAAGGA
>DASXOS010000061.1:0-28668 GCA_036494115.1 Solirubrobacteraceae bacterium
GACCATCCGGCTCCTCGTCAGCCTCGGAGCCCTTGGCGCGCTTGCCCTTCTTCTTCGCCTTCTTCTCCTGCTCGGCCGCGACCGCGGAATTGGCCTGGTCGACCAAGCCCTCGAGGTAGAAGCGCAGGTCGTCCGGGTCGCCGCCGTCGATGCCGGCCACGTGGACGGCCTTCTTCTTGAGGTCGACCTTGCCCCAGCCACGATGCCCGAGCAGCTTCACCGTCGTCTCGAAATGACCCTTGAACCCCTTCGGCACATCGCCGGCGAGGGGGACCGCGAGCTTGCCCTTCTTGACCGTCGCCTCCGCCCAGTTCAGCTTCACCTCGGCCATCGCGCCTCGGTCATACCCGCCCCGGGCGACACCCACTCGGGGATTTGCCCTCAGCGCGTGAACCGGTCGTAATTCAGGCGCATCAGCGCGATCACGTCGTCGACGTCGGTGTCGCTCTGGATCCGGCGAGCAGCCGGCCCCTCGCGTCCGGGGAACACCGGATGCTCCACGATCCGGCCCTGACTCGACAGCTCCCGCCACAGCGTCTTGGTGAAGAAGAAGTGAGCCGAGCGGTCGCCGTGCAGGTGGCCGAGCTCGTGGCGGCCGAGCTTGAATGCGAACTCGCCACGTCGACCGGGCCCCGCCTCGACGCCCGGCCACGACGTGACCTCGCTCGTGATGCGCTCCGCGGGTGTGGTTCTCGTCGGGTTGCTCATGCGAGTCATCATGCCCCGCGAGCCGCCCGCTTTCTACGGGCAATTGGTCTTAGGACTTCGTCGCTGAAAACCCGCTCGAGCACCTGCGCGACGCCGGCCTCGTCGTTGCTTGCGGTGATCTCGTCCGCGGCGGCGAGCACATCCGGGTGGGCGCCCGCGACCGCGATGGCGTGTCCCGCCCAGCGCAGCATCGCCAGATCGTTGGGCATGTCGCCGAACGCGATCACCTCCTCGCTGCGCACACCGCGCTGCTCGCACACCCGCGCCAGCGTCGAGGCCTTGCTGATGCCCGCGGCACTGATCTCGAGCAGTCCGTCGCCGGAGTTCGAATGGGTGAGCTCGGCCAACTCGCCGACGACGTCGGCGGCGCGCCCCAGCAGTTCGTCGGCGAGCAGCTCGTCGTGGCGGAGCATCAGCTTGACCGAGGGCTCCTCGATCAGGCGCTCGACGGCGGCGATGGCCGAGTTCTCGGGCGTCGGCCAGCGCGAGACGTAGTGCGGCTCGCGCCCGTAGCCGGTGGTGCGCTCGACCGCCCAGGCGCAGCCGGGGATCGCCTCCGCGAGCAGTCGGACCACGTCACGGGTGAGCGCCGGCTCGAGCGGGAATGCGTCGAGCACAGACTCGGTGTACAGATCCCACAGCACCGCGCCGTTGTCGCAGATCGCGATCCCGCTGTGCCCGAGGGCCTCGGCCAGCGGCGCCATCCACCGCATCGGCCGCGCGGTGCAGAGCACGACGAGCGCACCGGCCTCCTCGGCCAGGCGAAGGGCGCGACGCGACCGCGGGTCGACGGTGCCGTCGGAGCGCAGCAGCGTGCCGTCCAAGTCCGATGCGACGACCCGCGGGGGCACCGCGCACATGCTCGCAGAGCGCGAGACCATTAGGCTGGCGGGGTGCCAAGTGTCTTGATCACCGGAGCCGGGCGGGGCATCGGCCGCGGGGTGGCGCTGCGGATGGCGTCGCGCGGCTGGGAGGTCCACGCCGGCGTGCGCCGTAGCGGAGATGGCGAGAGCCTGGCGGCCGAGGCCGCCGGCGGGACGATCGCGCCGGTGACCCTCGACGTCACCGACCAGGACGCGATCGCGGCACTCGATGGCGCGCTCCCCGCTCGCCTCGACGCGGTCGTCAACAACGCCGGCTTGGTCGTCGACGGCCCGATCGAGGGCCTGTCGCTTAAGGCGCTGCGTGACCAGTTCGACGTCAACGTGATCGGACAGGTGGCGGTCACCCAGGCGGTCCTGCCGCGGCTGCGCGAGAGCCGCGGCCGGGTCGTGTTCATGTCGTCGGTCAGCGGCCGGCTGGCCACGCCGTGGACGGGGGCGTACAACGCCTCCAAGTTCGCGATCGAGGGTCTGGCCGACTCGATGCGCATGGAGCTCCGACCGTGGGGAATCAAGGTCATCCTGGTCGAGCCGACCTCGACCGACACCGACATGTGGCGCGACGCTCTGCACCAGCTCGACCGCACCGAAGCGTCGCTGTCACCGTCGCACCGGATGCTCTACGCCAAGCACCTTGCTGGGATGCGGCGCACGACCAAGGTCATCCAGAAGCAGGCCGTCCCGCCCGAGCGCGTCGTCGACGTGGTCGAGAGGGCGCTGACCGCGACCCGCCCGCGGGCGCGCTATCCCGTCGGCGTGCTCTCGAAGATCCAGCTCGCGGCCGGCGCGCTCACGCCCACCCGGGTGATGGACGTCTCTCTGGCCCGCCTCACCGGCGTGCCCCGCAAGGCCTAGCAGCCGCTAGCGCGCACTCCAGCCGAGGTCCATCGTCACCGGCACGCCGGAGAACGCGCGGCCGCCGGCGCCGGCCAGGAACGCCACCACCTCGGCCACCTCGGCCGGCTCGATCAGCTCCTTGATCGCATGCGGCTCGAGGATCACCTGCTCGAGCACCTCGCTCTCGTCGAGTCCGTGCGTCCGCGCCTGGTCGGCGATCTGCTTCTCGACGAGCGGTGTACGCACGTAGCCCGGGCACACGGCGGTGGCGGTGATCGCGTCGGCGGCGCCTTCGAGCGCGAGCGTCTTGACCAGGCCCAGCACTCCGTGCTTGGCCGACACATATGCCGACTTGTACGGCGAGGCGACGAGCGCGTGGGCGGAGGCGATCACGATGACGCGCCCGGCCGGAGACTCGCGCAGGGCCGGCCAGGCCTGATTGGCGAGCAGGAACGGGCTGGTGAGCAGCAGAGCCAGGATCTGGTCCCAGCGCTCCACCGGGAACTCCTCGACGGGCGCCACATGCTGGACGCCCGCGTTCGGGACGAGTGCGTCGAGGCGGCCGAAGCGCTCGAGCGCCGCCGTCACCGCCGCGGCGTTGGCGTCGGGGTCGGTCAGATCGGCGCGGTGAGGGACTCCCGGGCCGTCGTCATCGGGGTTGAGGTCGACCGCAAGGACGTCCATTCCGGCGGCGGTCAGCCGCTCGGCCACCGCGCGTCCGATGCCGCTGGCGGCGCCGGTGACGAGCGCCGCTCGGCCGCTCAGGGATTCATTGCTGTTCGTGTGCATTCGAGGGTGGTTTAGAGGCCGCTTGGTGCGAGCAACCACATTGTCAGATACCCCGGTAACCGACGGCCCTACGGACCGGATCGAGAAAGGCCTTTCATGTCTCCTGCCACCTATCAGACGATCAAGCTAGGCAAGGGCAAGCACAGCTCACCGGACGACGGAGCGTGCGTGATGGAGCTCGCGTCGATGCTCGCCGGCGAGGCGTTCACCGACCATCCCGAATGCGTCTGCCCGGCGATCGGATCGTTCCTGCGCGCCTACAACGATTCCGTCGACGACGCGCGCCGCCAGGATCTCTACGAGTACGCCGCCCGCGTGGTCGGCAGCCGTCGCGGCCCCGATGTCGCGCAGGCGCGGGCCGACCGCCTGCTGGCGTGGGGGGGCGAGCTCCAGCCCCGCCGGCTGACCCGGCTGCTGCCCGCGCCGCTGCGCACGCTCGCGTCCGCGCGGCGACCCCCGGCTGACGCGGCCGGGACGCACGCCGTTCACGCCATCCGCAAGCACACCGACGCCACGCACGCTGCCGCGCTGGCGCTGATCGACGAGCTGCTGGCGATCGGTCCCTCCGCGCCCAGCGCCGCACTCACGCCGAGTCTCGAGAGCCGCGCGATCGAGCCGACGGGGGCCTGATCAGCCGGCGGGCGGGCGTCAGCCGCCCGGCTGCGAGCGCCCGGACCAGGCCGGGGATGCGGCCGAGCCCGGTTTCGGGCAGAGCCACCGTGACGTTGACGGTGCCGAGTCCTGACTCGAGCACGTGCACGTCCCCGAGCTCGCGCATCAGGCCGAGCATCTCGTTGTTCTCGGCCAGGAGCAGCGCCGTGAAACCCCTGATGCCCTCGCTGCGCGCCCGTTTGGCCAGCTCCAACACGAGGCGGCTGCCGACGCCCTGGCCCTGCCAGTCGTCGAGGACCGCCACCGCCATCTCGGCCAGCGCCGGGTCCTCCCGCAAGCGGACGTAGCGGGCGACCCCGACGCCCTCCCCGGACTCGGGATCGATCGCCACCAGCGCCTCGTGGTCGTGGTGGTCGACCTCGGTGAAGTACCGCAGCTCTTCCGCGCTCAGCGTCCCGTGGGGAGCGAGGAACCGGCGATAGCGCGAGCGTTCGCTCAGCCGCTCGAACCCCTCCCGCAGCGCCTGTTTGTCATCCGGTTCGATTGGCCGGATCTCAACCGGCGGCTGGGTGGCGGCGTCAGCCATCCGCACTGTCTACCCGAGCGACACCGCCTGCCCCGCGTCTGCGGCCTGGTAGAGGGCCTCGATCGTCCGCGCCTGCCCGATCGCGTCCTCGCGCCCGAGCAGCGGCGGCTGCTCGCCGCGGATGGCCGCCGAGAAGTTCTCGGCCTCCAGCTGATACGAGTTGACCGGCTGCAGCTCGATCCGCTCGGTCTCGCCCCCGCGGCGCAACTCGATCAGCGGCTCCCGGCAATGCCACGGATCGTCGAGGAACAGCGAACCCTCCTCGCCAACAATCTCGAGCTCGTCCCGCGCGTCGAGCGCCAGCCCCGAGTCGAAATGGCTGATCACGTCATCCACATGGCGCATCGTCGCGGCGAACACGACGTCGACGCCGTCCCCGCCGAGCGCCTGCTCGGCGCTGACCCGCTGCGGCTCGCCACCGAAGAGGCGCGCCGCGCTCACGCAGTAGCAGCCCACGTCCATCAGCGCGCCGCCGTCGAGCTTGGTCAGCAGCCGGACGTCGGCGGCATCGCTGGCGGCGAAGCTGAAGCTCGCGCGGATGAGGCGCGGACGGCCGATTGCGCCGCCCTCGATCAGCTCGGTGAGCTTGTGGGTCTGCGGGTTGTGGCGCCACATGAACGCTTCCATCAACAACCGCCCCTCGCGCTCCGCGACGTCGAAGGCCCGGTCGACCTCTTCCGGGCGGCGGCTGAGCGGCTTCTCGCAGAGGACGTGCTTGCCCTGCCCGAGCGCGCGGACCGACCACTCCACGTGCAGCGAGTTCGGCAGTGGGATGTAGATTGCCTCGACCTCGGGGTCGGACAGCAGCGCCTCGTAGCTGCCGTGCGTCCGGGGGATCTCGTGCTCGCGCGCGAACGCCTCTCCCCGGGCGTGGTCGCGGCTGCCCACGGCGACGATCTCGACGTCGTCAGCCTGCCGCGCCCCCGCGAGGAACTTCACGTTGATCCGAGCAGTCGACATGATTCCCCACTTGACCGGCATCCCATGGACACTAATGCAGTGATCGATAACGTCACCGCTTTCGCCCCTGGGCGCGCCAACCTGATCGGCGAGCACACCGACTACAACGACGGGCTCGCGCTGCCGTTCGCGATCGAGGACGGCGTGACCGTGGAGGCCACCGCGCTGGGCGAGCCGCGGATCGCGGCCGAGGCGGTTGACCTCGACGAGCGCGACGAGTTCGAGCTGGACGACCCGGATCGGAGCTCCGGCTGGAAGTCGTTCGTCCGCGGCATCGCCGCCGAGTTGCAGAGCGCCGGCTATGAGGTGCCCGGCGCCGAATTGCGGATGACCGGCAGTGTCCCGCGCGGCGCCGGTCTCTCGTCGTCGGCGGCGCTCGAGGTGGCCCTGGCCCTGGCGCTGCTCGCGCTCGCCGGCGGCGCCGAGCCCGATCGACTCGAGCTGGCCAAGCTGTGCTCGAAGGTCGAGCGCGAATGGGTGGGCGCGCAGACCGGCCTGCTCGACCAGATCGCGTCGCTGTTCGGCGAGCGCGACCGCGCGCTGAGGATCGACTTCCGCACCCTCGACGTGCGCCCGGTGGCGCTCGAGCTCGGCGCCTTCAAGCTGGTCACCCTCGATTCGGGCGAGCATCACGACATCGCCACCTCCGGGTACAACCAACGCCGCGAGGAATGTGCCGAGGCGTGCCGCGAGCTCGGCATCGAGTCGCTGCGGGACGCGACGCTCGAGCAGGCCGCGGCGTTGCCGGAGCCGCTCGATCGGCGGGTGACCCACGTGCTCACCGAGAACACACGCGTCGAGGAGGCGGTCGCGGCGCTCGAGCGCGGTGACCTCGAGGCGATCGGCGGGCTGCTCGACGCCTCCCACGCCAGCCTGCGCGACTGCTACGAGGTGTCGACCGAGGCGGTCGAAAGCGCGTGGCGGCGGCTGCACGACGCGGGCGCCCTGGGTGCGCGCATCGTCGGCGGTGGCTTCGGTGGCAACGTGATCGGCTTGATGCCCCCGGACGCGGCAATTCCGAAGGGTGCACTGGAGATTGCGCCGGGGGACGGAGCGCGGGTGGTGTCGTGAGGTCGGGCGTGACGCTCGGCGCCGGCGGGGTTGGCTTTGACGACGTCCTGGCGGTCGCGCGCGACGACGCTCCCGTCGCCCTCGGAGACGATGCCCTGGCAGCGATGGAGCGGGGGGCGGCGGTGGTCGCCGCGCTCGGCGACTCGGCCGAGCCGGCGTACGGGATCTCGACCGGGTTCGGGTCCCTGGCCACCGTGCGGATCCCGGACGACCGCCGCGAGGAGCTGCAGCGGGCGCTGATCCGCTCGCACGCCACCGGGATGGGGCCGCCCGTCGAGCGCGAGGTAGTGCGGGCGATGATGCTGTTGCGCGCGCGGTCGCTGGCGATGGGGTATTCGGGGGTCCGCCCGGTGGTGGCCGAGACCCTGCTGGCGCTGCTGGGCGCGGGGATCACCCCGGTCGTGCCTGAGCATGGCTCGCTCGGAGCCAGCGGCGACCTGGCGCCACTCGCGCACTGCGCGCTGGTCCTGATCGGGGAGGGCGTGGTGGAGGGTCCCGACGGTGTGCGCGTCGAGGCGGCGGGTCCGCTCGCCGCGGCCGGGATCGAGCCGCTGACGCTCGAGGCCAAGGAGGGACTGGCCCTGATCAACGGGACCGACGGGATGCTGGGGATGCTCGTCCTCGCCTGCGCCGACCTGCTGGCGCTGTTGCGCGCCGCCGAGATCGCGGCGGCGATGTCTGTCGAGGCCCTGCTCGGTACCGACCGAGCGTTCGCCGCCGACCTCGTCGGGCTCCGACCTCAGCCGGGCCAGGGCCTGAGCGCCGCCAACCTGCGCCGGCTGCTGGCCGACTCGCAGATCGTGGCCAGCCACCGGTTCGGCGACCCTCGGGTGCAGGACGCCTACTCGCTGCGCTGCGCCCCGCAGGTCACCGGGGCCGCCCGCGACACGCTCTCCCATGCGCGGGGTGTGGCGGACTTCGAACTGCGCGCCGCCATCGACAACCCGATGGTTCTCCCCGACGGGCGGGTCGAGTCGTGCGGCAACTTCCATGGCGCCCCGGTCGGCTACGCCTGCGATTTCCTGGCGATCGCCGCCGCTGACGTGGGCGCGATCGCCGAGCGCCGCACCGACCGGCTGCTCGACGCCGGCCGCTCACACGGGCTGCCGCCATTCCTGGCCGAGGAGCCCGGGGTCAACTCCGGGCTGATGCTGGCCCAGTACTCGCAGGCGGCGATGGTGGCCGAGACGCGGCGGTTGGCGGTGCCGGCGAGCGTCGACTCCCTGCCGACGAGCGCGATGCAGGAGGACCACGTCTCGATGGGGTGGGGCGCGGCTCGGAAGCTCCGGCGTTCCCTGGAGAACCTGGCCCGGATCGTGGCGGTCGAGGTGGTGTGCGCGGCGCGCGGGCTCGACCTGCGGGGGCCGCTGCGACCCGCGCCCGGGACGGCGGCGGCGCTGGCGTGCGTGCGCTCCCGGGTCCCTGGCTTCGGCCCAGATCGCTTCCTGGCCCCCGAGCTCGCCGCCGCCGAGGAGCTCGTGCGCTCCGGAGCGTTGGTGCGCGCAGTGGAAGGGGCGGTCGGCCCCCTCGACTAGGGCCTGGTCGCATTCCCGACCCTAGGCGGCGGTTTTTCGACCAGCCCCCGAGAGACCGAGCGGTCCGCCCCCTACCGCACCCCCTTCAACGCGCCGTACAGGCCCTCAAAAACCGGGCGTCTCTCGCGGTACTCGTCCACCCACGACGGCACCGGCTCCACGACCGACGTCGGACGCACTGCGGACGCCACCGCCTCACCAACCGAGCGCCAAACGCCCGCCGCAACCCCACCCAAAAGGGCCGCCCCAAACGCCGCGCCCTCATCCACGGCCACCCGTTGCAAAGGCAGCTCCAGGACCGAGGCCACGATCTGGAGCCACAGCTCGCTGCGCGCGCCACCGCCCGAGACCCGGCCGACCGTCGGCTCGCCGCCGAGCTCGCGGACCAGGTCGAGCGAGTCGCGCAGGCCGTAGGCCACGCCCTCGAGCACCGCCCGCACGAGCGCGCCCCGGTCGTGGCGGATGCTCAGTCCGGTGAACGCGCCCCGCGCGTCGGGGTCGGCGTGCGGCGTGCGCTCGCCCGCCAGATACGGGGCGAACAGCAGCCCCTCGACACCCGGGGCCCACGAGGACGCGGCGGCGGTCAGCAGGTCGTAGGGGACGCCCGGGGCGATCGTGTCGCGCAGCCAGCGCAGCGAGCCTGCGGCCGACAGCATCACCCCCATCGCGTGCCAGGCGCCGGGGATCGCGTGGCAGAAGACGTGAACTCGCGCCGCCGGGTCCGCGGCGTACTCGGGCAGCGCGGCGAACACCACCCCCGAGGTGCCGAGGACCACGGACAGTGGCCCCGGCCCGTCGACGCCGACGCCGATCGCCCCGGCGGCCTGGTCGCCCCCACCGGCGGCGACCGGAACGCCGTCGACTGACCCGGAGACAGCAGGGCTCTCCA
This sequence comes from Solirubrobacteraceae bacterium, assembly GCA_036494115.1. GTDB lineage: Bacteria > Actinomycetota > Thermoleophilia > Solirubrobacterales > Solirubrobacteraceae > Palsa-465. Next base: position 8,869 of record DASXOS010000061.1, read on the forward strand.
GCACAGACGGCAGCCACGACCGCTTCAGCTCGAGCGCGTCCAGCACCTCGTCGCTCCACGTCCGCCGCGCCACATCGAGCAGCAGCGTCCCCGAGGCGTCCGAGACGTCGGTGGCGTGCTCGCCGCACATGCGCAGGCGCACGTAATCCTTCGGCAGCGCGATCCGCGCGATCCGGGCGTACAGCTCGGGCTCGTGGTGGCGCATCCACACGAGCTTCGGCGCCGTGAACCCGGCCAGTGCCCGGTTGCCGGTCAGCTCGATCAGCCGCTCGAGCCCGATCCGCAGCTCGATCTCCGCGCACTCAGCCGCTGTGCGCTGATCGTTCCACAGGATCGCGGGGCGCAGCACCCGGTCGGTGTCATCGAGCGCCACCAGCCCGTGCATCTGGCCGGACAGGCCGATGCCCGCCGGCGATCCGACCTCGGACTTAAGCTGCGCGAGCACGTGCTCGGTCGCGCGCCACCAGTCCTCGGGGTCCTGCTCTGACCAGCCCGGCCGCGGGGTCGAGAGCGGGACCGCGGCCTCCGAGTGCGCGACGATCGTCCCGTCCGGGTCGATCGCGAGCCCCTTGACCGACGAGGTGCCGACGTCGATCCCGACGAGCGAGGTCACGCCCCGAGTGCGGCGTACACGATCTCGTACGCCCGCACCGCGTCCTTGTGCTGCTGGGCCTCGCGGAGCGCGGCATCGTCGATCTTGGCCGCGATCGAGTCGATGAACTGCCACTGGAGCACCGAGCGCCGCACCGCCCCGACCTGGTCCTCGGTGTACGGGTACAGGTCGAAGCCGAGCCGCTCGCCGTTCGAGCCGTAGCCGCAGCGACGGAACTCGAGGGCCAGCTCGAGCGTCTCCATGAACGCGGTGGCGCCGACCATGTTGTCGTCGTCGAACGTGCCCCAGCCGGAATTGGCGTGCTGGTGGCCGAGCAGCCCCTCGGAGGCGAGCAGCGCCGCGTACTCGGGCAGGTGCTCGCCGTTCATCAGCAGGTGCTGCCAGTCCATGTTGACCTGGACGTTGGTGAAACCCTCGCCGCGGAGCTTGTGGACCACGTGCAGCGTCATCCCGATGTTGCGCATCAGGATCTTCATCGCCGGCTCGGAGTTCTTGTGCTCCAGCAGGAGCTTGATCCCATGCCGGCCGCAGATCTCCGCGGCCTCGCCGAGTCCCTCGATCAGCCACCGCCACGACTCCACGTATGGAGCTTGGAACGGATAGTTGTACCCCTCGCCGCCCGGCCACACGATCAGGTGCGCGCCCAGTGAGCCGGCGAACTCGGCGGCATCCCGCAGGATCCGGCGGGCCTCGTCGCGCAGCCGCTGGTCGGGGTTGACGAGACCGCCCTTGCCGAAGCGCGGATCGAGGTGCAGCCCGCCGGCGATGCAGTACACGTCGTGCTCGCCGAGCGCTGCGCGGACGTCGTCGAGGTTCTCAGGAGAAAGCTCGTTGGGGTAGTGGAACTCGTACCCGTCGATCAGCTCGCCCAGCCCCTCGATCGCGCGGTGGACCTTCTCGGCGACTGGCTCGGGCTCGTAGGCGTGGGCGGGCTGGTAGCCGCCGGGAACGAAGCGGGTGATCATCGGACCGAAGGCCCAAATGCCGAGGCTCGTCTTCATCGCTCTCCTCCAGATTTCGAAAATCCAATCTTAACGCGACCCTCGTTAGCGCTAACATGCCCCCCGCTGCCGTCTTGGAGGCATGCTCATGGAAGTGCCGGATGAGATACCGCGGGCCACGTCCGCGCCGCGCGTCAGCCGCCCCCGAGCGGCGATCATGTCGGACGTCGGCAGGCTCGCCGGCGTCTCGCATCAGACCGTCTCGCGCGTCATCAACGGCAGCCCGCACGTCCGTCCCGAGACGCGCGACCGAGTGCTGGCGGCGATGCGCGAACTCGGCTATACGCCGAACCCGGTCGCTCGTGCGCTCGTCACCGGGCGCTCGAACACGCTCGGGGTGGTCAGCTTCGACACCACGCTGTACGGACCGGCGTCGACCCTCCTGGGGATCGAACGCGCGGCCCACGAGGCCGGCTACTTCATCATCATCGCCAGCCTCAAGGCGCTCAACCGGGTTTCGGTGACCGATGCGCTCGAACGGCTGCGCCGGCACAGCGTGGACGGGATCCTGCTGATCACCCCGCTCCAGGACGCCGTCGAGGCGCTGCTGCACGCGCCCAAGGAGATCCCGCTCGTCGCCGCCGAGGCAGGGCCCGAGGAGTCAGGCATCCCGGTCGTGCAGGTCGACCAGTTGGCGGGGGCGACCGCGGCCACGCAGCATCTGCTGGAGCTCGGGCACGAGACCGTCTGGCACATCGCCGGGCCGCCGGAGTTCCTCGAGTCCCGGCTGCGCATCAAGGGCTGGCGGACGAGCCTCGCCGAGGCCGGCGCGCCGGTGCCGGAGCCGCTCGTCGGCGACTGGAGCGCGCGCAGCGGCTACGAGGCCGGACGTCGGCTCGGGGCCGATCCGGCGGTCACGGCGATCTTCGTCGGCAACGACCACATGGCGCTCGGGGTGCTGCGGGCGCTGCACGAGCTCGGCCGCGCTGTGCCGGATGACGTCAGCGTGGTCGGATTCGACGACATTCCCGAAGCCGGCTACTTCCTGCCACCACTCACGACGGTCCGACAGGATTTCGACGAGCTCGGCGCGGTGGGCCTGAGGCTGCTCGTGGGGATGATCGAGGCGGACGGTCCGCCCCCGACCGTGCCCCCGGTGGCGCCGGAGCTCGTCGTCCGCGCCTCGACGAGCGCGCCATCGCGCGTCATTCGCGCAAGCACGAGCGCGCCATCGCGATAGATGGCATTGACACGCTCTTCTTGTGAGCGTTAACATCGCGCCGTCCGCCCGGCCACGGGCGGTGGGAGTGGAGAGATGACTCCAGCGTCAGAGGAGACCCCGCCAGCTTGACCACAGAGAAAGGGAGAGGGGCCCGTGGGCGGGCCCCCGCGGACCCCGCGAGAGATGCGCAGTCCGCCAGTGTCGGGGACGTGGGACGCGCGGCCAAGCCGTTGCGATATGCCAAGCGCTACGGCTCTCCGGATGCCGCCGCGCGGCTGGGACGCTGCAACGAGCCCGGCGACGGAGGGGCGGATGCAGGAGATGGTGGCGAGGTCCGGTAACTAATTAGGGTCAGGGTCGAGAGAGGAGAGACAGATGTCCGACAACGAATATTTCGGAGACGCGCTTGAGCGGCTCGAGTGGGATGAACGCAAGGAGGAGGAGACTCCGCACAAGAAGCTGCGGCAGGTGACCCGCCGCACCGCACTCAGCGGCGGCGCGGCCGCAATCGGGGCCATGATCCTCGAGGCCTGTGGTTCCAGCTCCAAGTCGACCACGACCGCGCAGGCCTCGGGCGGGGGCAGCGCCGCGTCGGGGATCTTCGGCGTGAGCAAGTCATACAAGTTCACGCTGGTCAACCACGTGACCACGAACACGTTCTTCACGCCGACCCAGAACGGTGCTGCCGACGCCTGCAAGCTGCTCGGCTGCAGCTATCAGTGGACCGGCTCGCAGACGAGCAACGTGTCCGAGATGGTCAACGCCATGAACAGCGCGATCAGCGCGGGCGTTAACGGGATCGGAGTGGCCCTGGTCGACCTGCACGCGTTCAACGCGCCGACCCAATCAGCGCTGGGCAAGGGGATTCCGGTCGTTTCCTACAACGCCGATGCCGTCAACTCGAAGACCGGGGCGATCCTCAATCCCCGGCTGGCCTACATCGGCCAGGATCTGTTCGTGTCGGGTCAGAAGATGGGCGAGCACATCGCCTCTCTGGTTCCGTCGGGTGACGTGGCGCTGTTCATCGCCACGCCTGGTTCGCTGAACATCCAGCCGCGCATCGACGGTGCCCTGGACACGCTCAAGTCGCATTCGGGGATCACGACCCACGTGGTCGCGACCGGGGCGGCGATTCCCGCCGAGAAGAACGTGATCGACTCGTACATCACCGGTCACCCGAGCACGAAGGGCATGTTCGCCGTCGACGCCGGGAGCACGCAGGGCGTGGCCCAGGCGATCCAGACCCACAACCTGAAGGGCAAGGTCAAAGGCGGAGGCTACGACCTGACCCCGATCACCCAGAACCTTCTGGCTGGGGGTTACATCCAGTTCACGATCGACCAGCAGCCCTACCTGCAGGGCTTCCTGCCGATCCTGCAGCTGTACCTCTACAACGTGTCTCAGACGCTCACCGGCATGGCCGACGTGAACACCGGCCTGAAGTTCCTCGATTCGACGACGGTCAAGCCCTACAACAGCACGAAGAGCCGGTTCGAGGGCACCAGCACGAGCGCTGGCGTCCAGAAGGCGTAGTGCCTAGGATCCAGAGTGCAATGCCGATGCGATCGCTCCGCGGCTGATGGCGGTCTCCTCAGAAGCTGAACGTCGACAACCTGAGTCTCCGAAGGGTCCGGCCGGCGGCCGGACCCTCGGCGGCACGTTGTACAGGGGCCTCCGCGGCGCCCTGACCCTGCGTGAGGGCAGCATCATCGTCGTCACGCTGGTGACGTTCGTCTACTTCGCGGCGACTACCCCCAACTTCGCGAAGGCGGACACGTTCAAATCGCTGCTGCCGTACTTCGCGCCGGTTGCGCTGATCGCCGCGGGCGAGGTGTTCGTGATGATCCTGGGCGAGATCGACCTGTCGGTCGGGGCCGTCTACCTGTTCACGCCGTTCATCTGGAGCAAGCTCCATGGGACGGGGATCGGCCTTTATCCGAGCATCATCGGGGCGCTCATCGTCGCGATGGCGCTCGGCGCGATCAACGGTTTCTTCGTCGCGTACATCGGCATCGCCTCGTTCGTCGCCACCCTCGGCATGCTGTTCACCTTGGACGGGTTAACCCTGGTGATCTCTCACGCGACGCCGGTCCAGGTACCGGGCACGAACATCAGCGGCACGGCCACCACGTTCTCGCAGATCTTCGGCGGAGGGACATACTCGGAGCTGATCTGGGCGGTGGCGCTGGTGCTCCTCTTACAGGTGGTGCTGACGTTCACCCGCTGGGGGCTCTATACCGTGTCCACTGGGGGCAATCGCCTGGGTGCGGCGGAGGCCGGCATCCGCACCCGCCAGATCATCGTGCGCAACTTCGTCCTGGCTGCGCTGATGGCCGGATTCACGGGCATCCTCGAGGTCGTGCGCGTCACGACCGCGACCCCGGATCCGTCCGGATCGAACACGCTGCTGCTGCAGGTCGTCGCGGCGGCGATCATCGGCGGCACGCTGATGACCGGCGGTGACGGGACGATCGTCGGTGCGCTGATCGGGGCGCTGTTCCTCGGGATGCTCACCGAGGGACTGACGATCAAGGGTGTGAGCGCCAACTACCTCGACCTGTATCTCGGACTCGCGATTCTGATCGCGATGACGCTGAACGTCGTCGTCCGGAGGGTGCGAACGGGGTCCGGACGTGGCTGACCAGACAGTCACCCAGGAACGGATCGTGGGGCCGACCTCGGCAGAGGACGACGTGCTGCGCGTCGAGCACATCGCGAAGCGGTTCGGGCCGACCACGGCTCTGCGCGATCTGAACCTCCACCTGCGCAAGGGCGAGGTGCTGGGGCTGCTCGGCGACAACGGCGCCGGCAAATCGACGCTGATCAAGATCCTCTCCGGCTTTCAGAAGCAGGACTCGGGAACGATGTGGGTCAAGGGAGAGCCCTACGAGCCGAAGAGCGTCATCGACGCCCGCAGGCACGGGATCGACACCGTCTACCAGGACCTTGCGCTGGTCGACGAGCTCTCGGTCTACCAGAACCTGTTTCTCCGCCGCGAGGCCGTGTTCCGGCCGATCCCGCTGCTCCACAACGCGCGGATGAAGCGGGAGGCGCGCGCAGCGCTCGACGAGATCGGGATCAACATTCCCCGGATCGACGTGCCGGTGGCGCGGCTCTCGGGAGGACAGCGGCAGGCGATCGCCGTAGCGCGGACCGTGTCGAGCGACGCCGACATCCTGCTGCTCGACGAGCCCCTGTCCGCGATGGGCGCCAAGGAGGGGGCGCTCATCCTCGATCTGATCGCCCGCCTGAAGGCGGAGGGCGAGGTCTCGATCGTCATGATCCTCCACAACTACATCCACGTGTTCCAGGCGTGCGATCGCGTGAGCCTGATTCAGGACGGCGTGATCTCGCTCGACAAGCCGACCGCCGAGACGAGCGTCGACGAACTGAACGAAATCGTCGTCGAGGAGTACCGCCGCGCCCGTCGCGCCGCGGTCGCCGAGCAGACCGCCGGCTCAGGCGGCGGCACCACCGAACCATGAGCGCCGTCCTGGGCGCCCCCCGGTGAGCGACTCCGCGTACTCGATCGGGATCGACTTCGGGACCGAATCCGGCCGGGTCCTGCTGCTCGATCTGCAGAGCGGGGAGGAGGTCGCGGTCGGTGTCGTCCCCTACCCGCACGGCGTGATCGACCGGGCGCTTCCGCACAACGGCGAACGGCTGCCGGGCGACTGGGCCCTGCAAGACCCCGACGACTGGGTGACGGTGCTCGAGGACGGAATCGCCTACGTGATCGCGGAGGCCGGCATCGACCCGTCGCAGGTCGCCGGACTGGGCATCGACTTCACCTCGTGCACGGTGCTGCCCGTGGGCAGCGACGGGACGCCGCTGTGCAAATACGAGCACTTCCGCGGTCGCCGCCACGCCTGGCCCAAGCTGTGGAAGCACCACGCCGCCCAGCCCATCGCCGACCGCCTCAACGAGGTCGCGCTCGAGCGCGGCGAGGAGTGGCTGTCCCGCTACGGCGGCCGCATCTCGTCTGAGTGGTACTTCCCGAAGCTGATCCAGCTGTGGGTCGAGGACCGCGAGGTCTACGACGAGGCCTACGGATTCGTCGAGGCGACCGATTGGGTGACGCGGTGGCTGACGGGCGTCGACGTGCGCCAGAGCTGCACCGCCGGCTACAAGGCGATGTGGTCCCCCGACGACGGCTTCCCGTCGCGGGAGTACTTCGAGGCCGCCTACCCGGGGTTCGATACTCCCACGGAGAAGCTCGGACACAAGTTCGTGCCGCTCGGGACGCGCGCGGGAATGTTGTCGGGGGAGGCCGCGCAGGCCGTCGGGCTGCACGGAGACGTCGCCGTGTCGGTGGGCAACGTCGATTCGTTCGTGTCCGTGCCCGGAGCGGGCGTGGAGAGCCCGGGGACGTTCGTGACCGTCGTCGGCACCTCGATCTGCGACATGATCGTCGACAGCCGGGAGGTCCGGCTGCCCGGGATCACCGGGGTCGTTCGGGACGGGATCCTCCCCGGCCTGTACGGCTACGAGGCCGGCCAGGCCGCCGTCGGTGACATGCTCGCCTGGTTTCTGGAGACGTTCGGTGGAACGTTCGAGGAGCGTGAGGCGGCGGCCGCGCGCTTGGCTCCCGGCGCGACCGGCCTGGTGGCGCTCGATTGGTTCAACGGGAACCGGTCGATCCTCGCCGACGCCGATCTGACCGGGATGATCGCCGGCCTGACGCTGCAGAGCACGGCCACCGAGATCTACCGCGCACTGCTCGAGTCGATCGCGTTCGGCAACCGAAGGATCGTCGAGAACTTCGTCGAGCATGGCCTGGAGATCTCCGAGATCGTGGCCTGCGGCGGGATCGCCGACCGCAGCCCGCTGCTCATGCAGCTGTTCGCAGACACGAGCGGGCTTGCAGTGCATGTCCCCGGCTCGACCGAGATTCCCGCCCGCGGCGCGGCTCTGTTCGGCGCGGTCGCCGCTGGCGCCTTCGACGACATCGCCGCGGCGATCGAGGCCACCCGGCCGGGAACCGCGCGGACCTACGAGCCGGACGGCGGCGCCAAGGCCGTCTACGACGAGGTGTACGCGGTGTACCGCGGCCTGTACGGGCTCCTCGGGTCAGAGCGCGTCGAGTTGGTGCACGACCTCAAGCGGATCCGGGCGAGGGACCAGTCGTGAGCGCGCTGCCAAAGATCGGCCTGCTGGGGATCATGCAGGAGCTCTACGACGACATGCTTCCCGGGATCACCGAACGCCAGGGACAGTACGCGGCGTCCGTGGCCGAGCGCCTGGCGGGCGTGGCCGAGGTCCACTTCACGCGTCCGGCGCGCGATCGGGCGGGGATCGAGACGGTGACCCGCGAACTGCTCGAGCGCGGCGTCGATGGGATCGCGATCGTGATGCTCACCTATGGCCCGGCGATGCGCAGCGTGCGGGCGCTCCTCGAGGTGCCGGTGCCGCTGATGCTGGCGAACATCCAGCCTGAACGCTCGATCACGGCCGAGTGGGACATGGGGGATCTGACCTACAACCAGGGCATCCACGGGGCTCAGGATCAGGCGAACGCGCTGCTGCGGGCCGACATCCCGTTCTCCGTGATCACCGGCGAATGGCGTTCGGATCGATTCGCGCACGCATTCGGGGCCTGGGCGCGTGCGGCGAAGGCGGTGACGGCCCTGAAGCGCACGCAGATCGGCCTGCTCGGATACCCGATGAACGGGATGGGCGACATCCGCTACGACCCGCCGGCGCTGCTCCGGCGCCTCGGCCCGACGATCGTGACCGAGGATCTCGGGCCGCTGGTGGCGCGCATCGAAGCGGCCTCCGACGCCGAGGTCGACGCCGTCCTCGCGCGCCACCGCGAGGTGTTCGAGATCGCCCCCGACCTGCCCGCCGATCGCCACGCGTACGCGGCGCGGATGGAGGTGGCGATCCGGGCGATGCTCGAGGAGAAGGGCTACGCCGGGTTCTCGTTCCACTTCGACTCGATCGGTGGCGACGGGCGGTTCAAGCAGCTGCCGCTGCTCGCCGCATCCGATTTGATGGCCGACGGCTACGGCTACGCGGCCGAGGGTGACACCAACACGGCGTCGCTGATGTGCGCCGCGCAGGCGATGCTCGGCGACGCCCACTTCAGCGAGATGTACGCGATGGACTGGGAGCTCGACTCCGTGCTGATCAGCCACATGGGGGAGGGCAACTGGAAGATCGCCCGTGGCGACCGGCCGGTGCGACTGATCGACCGGCCGCTGGGCATCGGGCGGCTGCAGAACCCGCCGACTCCCGTGTTCTCCGCCGAGCCCGGCGAGGCGACGACGGCGGCGCTGGTCCCACTCGACGGCGAGTACTACCGGCTGGTGGTGGGTCACGGCGAGGTGCTGGACACGCCCGAGCTGCCCAAGGTCGAGATGCACTACTTCCACTTCCGTCCCGACACCGGCGTCGACGCGTTCATGGACGATTGGCTGCGGCTCGGTGCGCCGCACCACTTCGTGACCAACCTCGGGGACCATCGCGAGAGCTGGCGACGGTTCGCCGAACTCTTGGATCTCGAACACGAGGAGATCTGAACGTTGAGTCTCCGCGAGGAGGTGTTGGCGGCGAACCTCGCGCTGCCGGGCCACGGGCTCGTCGTGCTCACCTCGGGCAACGCGAGCGGGATCGACCGCGAGCGCGGCCTGGTTGCGATCAAGCCGAGCGGCGTCGCCTACGACGTGATGACGGCCGAGGATCTGGTGATCGTCGACCTCGACGGCAACGTGGTGGAGGGAGAGCATCGCCCGTCGACCGACACGCCGACGCATGTGGCTCTGTATCGCGCCTTCGACGAGATCGGCGGGATCGTCCACACCCACTCCACCTGGGCGACGAGCTGGGCGCAGGCGCAGCGCGAGATCCCGGTCCTTGGCACGACGCATGCGGACTTCTCCGCCCACCCCGTGCCCATCACCCGCCCGCTGTCCGAAGCCGAGGTCGATGCCGAATATGAGGCCGCCACCGGCGAGGTGATCATCGAGGCCGTCGGCGAGGCGGGGCCGCTCGAGGTCCCCGCGGTGCTTGTCCGCGGGCACGCTCCGTTCTGCTGGGCTGCCTCTCCGGCCAAGGCGGTCGAGGCGGCGGTCACGCTCGAGCAGGTCGCGCAGCTCGCAGCGGTCACGGAGCAGCTCGAGCCGGGCGTTGCCGGGCTCGACGAGTTGCTGCTGAGCAAGCACCACGGCCGCAAGCACGGGCCGCAGGCCTACTACGGCCAGTCGCGCTAACCCTCTCCGGTGGCGATCGCCCGCTCCTGGTCGCGGATCCATTCGCTCCATGAGCCGGGGTAGAGCGCGGCCTCGAACCCGGCGAGCTCGAGCGCCAGCAGCTCGTGGGCAGCGGTGACCCCCGAGCCGCAGTAGGCACCGACCTCGGCGTCCGCGCGCACGCCCGCGAGCTCGAACGCCGCGCGCAGTGAATCGGGGTCGACGAACCGCCCGTCGGGGAGCACGTTCTCGGTCGTCGGACGATTGATCGCGCCGGGGATGTGGCCGGCGACCGGATCGACCGGTTCGGTCTCTCCCCGGTAGCGCTCCGCCGCGCGGGCGTCGAGCAGCACGCCGGTGCGAGCGAGCTCGGCGGCCGCCTCCGCGTCGAGCACCGGCATTGCTCCCGGTCGCGCCGTGAAATTCCCTGGCGTAGCGCGCGTCTCACCGCGCTCGAGCGGCCCGCCCCAGGCCGCAAGGCCGCCGTCGAGGACCCGGACATCGCGGTGGCCGTGGTAGCGCAGCAGCCACCAGGCGCGGGCGGCAGCGGTCGCGGGCGCCTGGTCGTAGACCACCACCGATCGCTCGCCCGACACCCCGGCGGCCCGCATCGCGCGTTCGAATGTCCCCCGATCAGGGAGCGGGTGGCGCCCACCCTCGCCCGCGGGCGCCGCCAGATCCACGTCGAGGTCGATGAACGCCGCGCCGGGGATGTGCGCCGCCAGGTACTCGTCACGCAGCGCCCCCCGCGCCAGCTCCCAGCGGATGTCGAGCACGGTCGTGCGGGCGAGTTGCTCGGCGAGCTCGTCTGCCGAAATCAGCGGGTTCACACCCCGGAAGGTTTACACGCGCGCTGGTCGTGCAGAATTGGACGGGATGAGCGAAGCCGGACTCCAGGCCGCCGAGCAGAAGATGCGCGACGATGGCCAGAACGACGAGGCGATCGCCTCGTTCGCCAGCGCCTACCGTCGGCTGGACGCCGGCGAGACGGCGATGATCCCCACCGCCGATCTCGAACCCGCCGGCGACGTGCCGGCACTCGACGACCTCTCCGAGCCGGCCGATCCAGATGTCCTCGGCCGGTTCGCGCTGATCAAGCTGAACGGTGGCCTGGCTACGACGATGGGGCTCCAGCAGCCCAAGTCGCTCGTCGAGGCCCGGGACGGCAAGACGTTCCTGGAGATCATCATCGGGCAGACGCTCGCGCTGCGCCGCCGCCACGGGATCGGCCTGCCGCTCGTGCTGATGGACAGCCACGCCACGGCCGAGCGGACGCGTGAGGCGCTGAGCGAGTACTCGGAACTGGCCGTCGACGGCCTCGAGCTCGACTTCCTTCAGAGCATGATCCCGAAGCTCGACGCCGACTCGCTCGAGCCCGCGAGCTGGCCCCAGGCAGCTGAGCTCGAGTGGTCGCCGCCCGGACACGGCGACGTCTACGGCGCGCTGCGGCGCTCGGGCATGCTCGACGCCCTGCTCGAGCGCGACTTCCACTACGCGATGATCTCCAACGCCGACAACCTCGGCTCGACGCTCGACCCGCGGATCGCCGACCATCTCGCCTCCGGGGAGATCCCGTTCCTGATGGAGGTCGTGCTCGGCACCGAGGCCGATCGCAAGGGCGGCCACATCGCGCGCCGGCGTGCCGACGATCAGCTGATCCTGCGCGAGACGGCGCAGACTCCGGACGAGGACCAGGAATCGTTCCGCGACTACCGGCGCTGGCGCTACTACAACACGAACAGCATCTGGGTCGATCTGCGTGCGCTGGCCCGGACCCTCCAGGACAGCGATGGCGTGCTCGAGCTGCCACTGATCATCAACCGCAAGACGGTCGATCCGCGCGACTCGGACTCGACGCCGGTGATCCAGCTCGAGAGCGCGATGGGCGCGGCGATCGAGCGCTTCAAGGGCGCGCAGCTCTTGTGCGTGCCCCGGACGCGCTTCGCGCCGGTGAAGACGACGGACGACCTGCTCGTGCTTCGCTCAGACGTCTACACCATGTCCGACGACATGATCGTCGAGCCCGTCGCCGAACGCCGGGGCGAGTTGCCCTACGTCGAGCTCGACAGCCGCTATTACAAGCTGCTCGACCGCTTCGAGCAGCGGTTCCCCGCGGGGCCGCCGTCGCTGCGCAAGGCGACGCGGCTCGTCGTCAAGGGCGACATCACCTTCGGCTCGGATGTGGTGGTCGACGGCGCAGTCGAACTCGACGTCGACGAACCGACGCACATCGAAGACGGAACTGTTCTCGGCGGCTAGCGGGTGCGGCTGCTCTTGCTGGCGCCGCTCGACTTCGTCGCGCTTGACCTCTTGTTGCTTGACCTCTTGGCGCCCGACCTCGTGGTGCCCGAGCGCTTCGAGCTCGCTTTCTTCGTGCTCGACCTCGTGGACGAGCTCGACTTCGTCGACGAGCCGGACTTCGATCGCGAAGTCGTTGACTTTCGGGTGGTCGACTTCTTCGCACGCGAGGACTTCGAGCGCGCCCGTGCGGTGGCTGAGCTGGTCGCCGAGCCGGCGGCGGACCACACCTGCTCGAGGTCCTTCAGCACCGTGCGGTTCGCCTTGCCGGCATCGCGTCGCAGCTGCTTGAGCGCGCGCTCGATCTCGCGGTAGGTGCTCTTCGCGTTGCGACCGAAGTTCGAGCCCATCGACGAGAGCGCGGTGCTGGCGTCGTCGAGCGCCTTCTCGAACCGCTTCGTGGTCGCCTCGACCTCCCGGCGAGTGATTGGACCCGAGCGAGACGTGCGGGTGGTGGTGCGGCGATTGGTCTTCTTCGCTGGCGGCATAACCGGGATCTCCTAGCGACTGGCGAATGGGGGCAAGCGCACAGCCTATTCGTACTGACGGGCGTCAGCGCAAATACAGTGTCAGTTTCCGAAAACCTGCCGGGTAGACTCGCGCCTCTCCACCGCACGGACATGACAGCAGGGAGAGACAAGGAGTCAGCGCTCGGCGAGGATCGGCTGAGACGGCTGATCGAAGCGGCGCGTTCGCTCGTCTCTGAGCGGCGGCTCGACGCCGTGCTCGATCGACTGCTGGTGGTGACGCGCGAGCTGACGGACGCGCAGTACGCGGCGATCGGAGTGCTCGACGACTCGCGCACGGAACTCGCCGACTTCATCACCGCTGGACTCAGCGAACGCCGGCTCGAGTCGATCGGTGCTCTGCCGCGCGGTCGCGGCGTGCTCGGTCTGCTCATTTCAAATCCCGAGCCGCTGCGTCTCGATGACGTCGGCGCCCATCCACTGTCATACGGATTTCCGCCGGGCCATCCGCCGATGACCACGTTCCTAGGTGTGCCGATCGTCGTCCGCGGCGAGGCGTGGGGAAACCTGTATCTGACCGACAAGCGGGGCGGCCCATTCGATGCGGCCGATGAGGAGGCGGTGACCCTGCTGGCCACATGGGCGGCGATCGCGCTCGAGAACGCTCGTCTGTATCGCCAGATGGAGCATCGGCGAGCGGAGCTCGAGCGCTCGCTCGAGGCCGAGGCGCTGCAGCGCGAACGCCTGCGCCACTCGGTGCGCTCCGCGGAGGCCGAGCGCCGCCGCTGGGCGCGCATGCTCCACGACGAGACGCTCCAGTCGTTGGGTGGACTGCGGGTTCTGCTGGCCAGCGCGTCCCGGCGCCCCGACGAGCAGGGGGTGCGCGAGATCGTCGAAGGCGTGGTCGAGCAGCTCGGCGATGAGATCTCGAACCTGCGAGCGATGATCACAGAACTGCGCCCGCCGGTGCTCGACCAGCTCGGCCTGGCGCCGGCGCTTGACACGCTGCTCGAGCGCGCGCGCACGATGCAGGGTCTCGAGCTCGAGGCCACGATCGACTTCGAGGAGCAACCCGGCGGGACGCGCCTCGATCCCGACGTCGAGACCGCGATCTACCGGGTCGTCCAAGAGTCGCTCGGGAACGTGATGCGGCACGCCCGGGCCAAGCGAGTCGAAGTCGAGGTGATCCAGTCGGGGCTCGAGATCCGGATCGCGGTGCGCGACGACGGCGTCGGTTTCGACCCAAGGCACGCGTCGGACGGCTTCGGCGTCGCGGGCATGCGCGAGCGGATCGGGCTCGCCGGGGGCCGGTTTTCGATCAGCAGCTCCGAGGCGGGGACCGTCGTTCATGCGCTCCTGCCGGCACGTCCGCCGGGAGCCCGGCTCGGCTGAGTTGCAGCTTTTGCAGCGGATATCCCCGCCTCGCTGAGTTTTTCGGCGCCGATCCGACAAGAAACCTGCGGCCCCTCTCAAGTCGGTTCTGCGCACCGTCGATGCAGTGCGAGCCGCGTACCGGCTCTTCTGCGGGAAGCAGCGCCGGTGGGCAGCCATCACTTCACCTCGTCGATTCATCGGAGGCCCCTCGTGAACGGATTCGTCCGCCGCGTTGTTCGTACTGCCGCGACAAGTGTTCTGCTCGCCGGACTGGCCGCGGTCGTCCTTCCCGGCGCCGCATCCGCGTCGGTCCTCGACTTCGGCAAGTGCGACAACTCAAGCCTGTCGCAGCCGTTCACGCCGTGGGGCGATAGCGACTACTACAAGCTCGCGCCCGGTGGCGACTTCGAGGGAACTCTCGCGGGCTGGTCGCTGCGCGGCGGCGCCCAGCAGATCGCCGGGAGCGAGTCCTTCGATGTCACCGGAAACCCGGACTCGAGCTCGCTGTCGTTGCCGGCCGGTGCAGTGGCCACTTCACCCACCACCTGCGTCACCGCCGCCTATCCCGACCTCCGCCTGTTCACCCGCACCGACACGCCGGGCTCGACGGTCGCGGTGTCTGTCGTGTACGGCGGACTCACCATCCCGGTCGGCGTGGTCACGCCGACGAGCGATTGGCAGCCCACCGTGCCGATGCCGACGCTGTCGGCGATTCCCGGACTCTTGAACGGTGGCGTCGCCAACGTATCGCTGCGGTTCACCGCCGTCCTCGGTCACGTGCAGATCGACGACGCGTACATCGATCCATCGGGACGGTGCTGCTAGCGGGAGACCACTGGCGCATTGTCCGGCGAGCGGTCAATATCTCCGTGGGGGTCAATGCAGATCGATTCGTACGACAGCCCCGACGCACAGAGCCTGCTGCTCGCCGGTGAGCAGCGGACAGCCCGTCGCCGCCCGAGTCGGCGCGAGCTGACCACCAACTGCGTCGGGGCGGTCGCCTTCATTGGCGCGGCCAGTCTGCTGGCCGCGCTTTCGCATTGGGCGCAGCCCCTGCGGGTGGTGAACCTGGTGCTCGTCTTGGCCGTGTGGCTGATGGTGGAGCGCATCCGGTTCCCGGTGGCGAGCTGTTGGACCTACCCGACGATGCTGGTGTTCGTGCCTGCGTTGTTCATGCTGCCGACGCCGATCGTGCCGTTCGTCGCCGTGGTGGCGATCGTGCTGCGCGCCGCGCCCCAGCTGGCCCGCCGGGAGGTGGGCCTGGAGATGCTCCCCGCGTTCGTCGGCGACGCGTGGTTCACGTTCGGACCGGCACTCGTGATCGTGCTCGCCGGCGCACAGATCTTCAGTTGGTCCCACTGGCCCGTGTACGTGCTGGCGTTCGTCGCGCAGGTGGCCTTCGACCTCGCCGCGAACGTCGCCTGGTCGTGGATCGGCGAGGGGATCAATCCTCGCGTCCAGGTTCCGCTGCTCGGGTGGATCTATGCCGTCGACGCGGCACTCGCCCCCCTCGGGCTGCTCATCGCGGCGGTGACCGCGGAGCGTCCGGGTCTATTGGTGATCGCGCTGTCGCCGACGGTGATGCTCATCGCGTTCGCGCGTGAGCGCCAGCAGCGGCTCGATCAGACGGTGGCGCTGAGCGCGGCCTATCGCGGAACGGCGCTTCTGCTCGGCGACGTGGTCGAAGCCGACGACGAATACACCGGGCTCCACAGCCGCGACGTGCTCGCGCTGTCGCTCGCGGTGGCCGAATCTCTGGGCCTCGATCCCAGCCGCCGGCGCAACGTCGAGTTCTCGGCGCTGTTGCACGACGTCGGCAAGATCCGCGTGCCGAAGGAGATCGTCAACAAGACGGGCCAGCTCGACGACGAGGAGTGGGCAATCATCCGCCGTCACACGATCGAGGGCGAGGCGATGCTCGAACAGGTTGGGGGGATCCTGGCCAGCGTCGGCCGCTTCGTGCGCTGCTCACACGAACGCTTCGACGGTTTCGGCTACCCCGACGGTCTCCATGGTGAGGAGATCCCGATCGAATCGCGGATCGTATCCGCGTGCGACGCCTTCAGCGCGATGACAACCAACCGTCCCTACCGCTCGGCGATGAACGTCGCCGAAGCGATCGATGAGCTGCGCCGCTGCTCCGGCAGCCAGTTCGACCCCGAGGTCATCGAGGTCCTGTGCTCGATCGTGGCCGAGCGCGCCGGCGGCGGCGCCGAGCCCGTGCTGGTGGGGACATGACCGCCGGCGGTGCCGCGCCGTCGCGCGGGGCGGCAACCGCGCAGCCGGTTATCGTCCCCGGCATGGAAGAGGAGGCCTCGGTCGAGACGATCTCGATCCTGATCGCCGATGACCACAGGGTTGTCCGCGCAGGGTTGCGGATGCTGCTCGAGGCGGAGCACGGATTTGAAGTCGTGGCCGAGGCCGGCGACGTCCCCGACACCGAGCGACGCGCCGCCGCCCATCGGCCGCACGTCCTGATCCTCGATCTGAACATGCCGGGGGAGCCCAGCCTGGACGCGATCCCGCGGCTGCGCAAGAACGTACCCGGCACCCGGATCGTGGTCCTCACCATGCAGAACGATCCGGCGTTCGCGCGCGAGGCGCTGCGCGCCGGCGCCCTCGGCTACGTCCTCAAGGAGGCCGCCGACACGGAGCTTGTCCAGGCGGTGCGGCTGGCCGCCGAGGATCGGACCTACCTGAACCCGGAGCTCGGCGCCCGGCTCGCGGCCGAACCACCGGCGCCCGCGGGACCGCCCGACGATCTGAGCGCCCGCGAGCTCGAGGTGCTCAAGCTGATCGCGCTCGGCCACACCAACGGCGAGATCGCCCAGACGCTGTACCTGAGCGTGCGCACGGTCGAGTCGCACCGCGCCCACATCCAGCAGAAGACCGGCCGCACCTCGCGCGCCGATCTGGTGTCGTACGCGCGCGAGCACGAGCTGCTCTGAACGCTGTCGCGACTACGGCCGCCCGGCGCCGAGCGACCGCGGGATCTCGTATCCCTTGGCGCGGTCCTTGGCTGAGGCGGGCACGACCGCGGCGCCGGAGCGCGGCGCCCCGGGTGAGCGCGCGGTGAACGCGTTGGCCACCGTCGCCGTCTGCTTGTGCTTGCGGATCACCCAGGTGACCTTGGCCGGCGGATAGCGGAGCAGCGCCTGCCACGTGGCCTGATCGATCAGGCCGGTCGCCGCGATCCCGTGCGCGCTCTGGAACGCGACCACCGCCGCCTTGGTCGCGGGGCCGAAGCCGCCGTCGACGCCGAGGCGCTCCCCGGCGCTGAGGAGATGCTCCTGGGCCCAGACCACGACGTCTCCGTTGGCGCCCGAGCCGAGTGTGGCGTAGTTGTTGTAGGCCTTGTAGCCGCTGATCCGGCCGACTCGCCGCGAGATCGCGGACCAGGCGCTCCCCGGCGCCTCCTGCCAGTCCCACCAGCTGATCCCGGACGCTCCGTACGAGTAGCCGACCTCGCGAAAGCGCTCGATCTGGCTGGCCGGCGGCCCGTTGTAGACCTGGCCGAGAGGGAAGATCGGGCGCCCGTATAGCCGGTTGTAGGCGAAGGTATGCGCGTACACCGTGTCCACGCTCACGCCGATGTCCTTCCAGTACATCTGCGGCGCGTTGTACTGCGCCCCGCCCGGGCCCAGGAACACCGAGTAGGGAAACCCCGGGTGGTAGTCCACGTACGGGAAGCCGGCGAGCGCAACCGGGAAGCCGGTGCCGATCTGGCTGCGCAGCTTCTGGATGTATGTCTGCGCCGACACGTACTTGCCCTCGTACTCACTCTCGGCGTCGATCAGCAGGCAGTTGGCGCCGTCCCTGACCGCCTGCGCGCCGACGTTCGCCTCGGCGACCGGGTTGTTGCCGTACACGTACTGCCACGCGCACACCCGCAGCCCGCGCGCGTGCAGCGTCGAGACCAGCGTCCGGCTGAACTGCGACCACATGCCGGTGCCGTCGCTGCTCTTGATCATCAGCGTGCTCACGCCATAGTGCTTCGCCTGGGCGATGATCGCGTTCAGCGAGCCGTGGTCGCTGCTGCCCACCTCCCAGATCCACATGCCTCGTCCGCCGAGCGGATTGCGCTTGCTGACCTTCGGCGTCGACGGCCGCGGCGTGGTCGCTCCGGAGGGCGGAGGTTTCTGGCCTTCGCCCAGCCCAGCGCCACCGGAAGCCGCCACCGCCACCGCCGAGCCCGTCACACCGAGCGCCAGCAGCGCGGCGACGATCGCAACCACCGAACGTCCTCGCACCAATTCCATGAACCCGCCCTCAGGGTAGAAGTTGCGTCGGCCGTTGCCTGCAGCGCTTATCCCGCGCGCACCTATGGGGCGACCGGCCGCGGTGGAACCGAGCAGCAAACGGGAGCCGACGGCGTCGGCCCCCCATCGGCTGTGACCGAGGCTTAGGTGTCAGAGGCGGTCGGCGCCCCCGTCGATACATGCCTCGCGTGAACCTTCCAGAGACGCGGCCTACGGTGGCGCGCGTTCGGCATGTACTCGACGGGGGGCGACCCGCCCCCGGACGACTATTTGATGAAGAGAACTTCGCTGTACTTGGGGAGGGGCCAGATGTCGTCGGCCACGACCTTCTCGAGACGGTCGGCCACCGTGCGGACCTCGTCCATCGCGGGAATCACCTCGTCACGCATGAACTTGGCGTGTTCGAGGAGATCCCCGTTCGGCTGGTTGTCCGCCAGGTTCACGTCCTCGAGCTTCTTGATCGCTCCGACGAGGACGGCGATCTCGCTCTCCGTCTCGCCAGCCAGCTCGTCGAGACCCGAGTCCTTGAGCAGCGCCAGATGGCGTGCGGCCGCTGGCAGCAGCATGGTCCGCGCGATCTGGGCCGCGGTCTCGGACTCGATGTTGAGCTTGGTCACGTACTGCTCGGCGAACACCTCGTAGCGTGACTCGAGCTCGCGCTCGGACAGCACCCCGTAGTTCGAGAACAGCGTCGTGGTGTCGTCCGCGATCAGATACGGCAGCGCGTCCGGCGTCGCCCGGAGGTTGAGCAGGCCGCGCTTCTCGGCCTCAGCGTGCCAGTCCTCGGAGTAGTTGTCACCGCCGAAGATGATCTGCTTGTTGGCCGCGTAGCTGCGCTGGAGGATCGGCCGCAGTGCGGCCTCCAGCTCGCTGCCCTTCTGCAGCTCGTCGTCCAGCTCTTCCGACATCTCGTCGATCGCCTCGGCGACGATTGTGTTGAGCACGGTGTTCGGGAGCGCCAGCGACATGCTCGAGCCCAGCGCGCGGAACTCGAATTTGTTGCCGGTGAACGCGAACGGGCTGGTCCGGTTGCGGTCGCCGCCGTGCATCGGCAGCGGCGGCAGGACCGGGGTGCCCAGACCGAGGAACGACTCGGGCGTCGACTCGCCCGTCTCGCCACGCTCGATCGCGCCGAACACCTTCTCGAGCTCCGCGCCGAGGAAGATCGAGATGATCGCCGGCGGCGCCTCGTTGGCCCCGAGCCGATGATCCTGGCCAGGCGAGGCGATCGATGCTCGCAGCAGCCCCTGATGCTTGTTGACCGCTTGGATCACGGCAGCGCAGAAGAACAGGAACTGGAGGTTGTCGTGCGGCGTGTCGCCCGGCTCGAGCAGGTTCTTGCCGGTATTGGTGCCCATTGACCAGTTGTTGTGCTTGCCCGAGCCGTTGACGCCGGCGAACGGCTTCTCGTGCAGGAGGCAGACGAGGCCGTAGCG
>DASXOS010000062.1:0-1541 GCA_036494115.1 Solirubrobacteraceae bacterium
CATCTCCTGGGCGAAGTTGCCGTTCGACGTGGCGTAGACGAAGCCGAGATTGACGCTCTTGCCCCCTCCGCCCGTACCCGACGAGTTGCTGTTGCTCGAGCCGCCGCATCCCGCGACGACGATCGCCGCCACCGCCAGGACACCGAGGGTCCCAAGGGTCACCGTCCGTGCGCTCATCTCTCCCTCCTCAGGGAAGTCGTGGAGTTCACAACCCGAGCCCCGACCTGCGGCGCCGCCGGCGGCTGCGCAGCAGGCTGTCGAGCGCGACCGCGACGAGGATCACGGCACCCGTCGCGAACGAGCTCCAGTTGACCGGGACGTTGAAGTAGACAAGGCCGCTGTTGACGACGCTGAGCAGGATCGCGCCGAGCACCGCGCCGACCACGGTGGCGCTCCCCCCGCGCAGCGGCGTGCCGCCGATGACCGCGGCGGCGATGGCCTGCAGCTCGAAGCCGGTGCCGATGTTCGGATCGGCCGAGCTGAAGAAGGCCAGGCCGAGCATGGCGGACACGCCCGACAGCGCGCCGATCATGACCAGCGTCTGCACGCGCACACGTCCGATCGAGATGCCACTGAAGCGGGCGGCGTCGGGGTTGGAGCCGATCTCGCGGACGCGGTAGCCGTACGGCGTGAAGCGCAGGACGACGGTCAGCACGATCGCCACCACGATCATCACCCACACGCTGACCGGCAGCCCGAGGAGGTCGCCGCCGAAGAAGGAGAAGAACGAGCTCTTCAGGGGCAGGCCGGTGACCTGCTGGCCCTTGGCCAGCGCCTGGGCCAGGCCGCGGTACATCGACAGCGTGGCCAGCGTCGCGATGATCGTGGGGATGGCGATGACCTGGGCGAAGATCGCGTTGACCAGCCCCATGCCGCAGCCGAACACCACCGCCAGGGGGCCGGCGATCCAGGGGTCCATGCCGCCCTGCATGAGCAGCGCCGAGCACACCATGCCGAGGCCGAACATCGAGCCGACCGAGAGATCGATCTCGCGCATCGAGATCAGGAACGCCATGCCACCGGCGATCACGCCGACGTAGACCGACTGCTGCAGCGTGTCCTTGAGCTGGCTCCACTCGAGGAAGTCCGGGTGGATCACGCCGATGACGAGGACCAGCGCGATCGTGGCGAGGAGCACGCTGTTGGACTCGACCTCGAGCGCCCGCTTGCCGACCGCGCGCAGCGAGGAGCGGCCGTCGTCGGTCGGGTCTGCCGGCGTGTCGCTCTCGCCCGTTCCCTCGCCCCGTGCGCCGCCCTCGTCTACGCCGGGCACGGACGGATCTCTGGCATGGAGAGCCACGGCACTCGGCCGCAAAGTAGCCAAGCGTCAAACAACTGTCAAATGATTACCGTATTACGGTTTCCGGGCCGGTCAGCCGGCCTCGACCGGCTCGGGCGCGCGCTCGTCCCAGCGGATCAGCCGGGGCTCGCCGCGCTCGGGGAACGGCAGCTCCACGGCGTCGAAGTCGCGCGGGATGACGGTATTGGGGAAGCTCGCGCAGGCTTCGTCGCGCACGTCGCGCGCGAAGTAGCGGGTCGAG
>DASXOS010000063.1:0-49533 GCA_036494115.1 Solirubrobacteraceae bacterium
ACGGCCCTTCCGGGCAACGGTCGTGGGCAACCTTCTCCATCAGATCCGCCCTATTTACGGCCTATTCAGCACGCCCAAAGCCCCGTATCCATAGGAGCCGGGTCCGCGTCTCCGGCCTGTCACGCCGGAGGTCGCGGGTTCGAGTCCCGTCGCTCCCGCTTTCGAAGTGCCTGCAAGTTGGCCGCATCCCCGTTCCCAGCATCTCCAGCGGCGCTGGAGCGGTGGAGTGACTGAGGGGCGGCGGTCAGACGCGAAAGCGCTCGTCACGCCTCAGCTGCTCATGCATGACATCGGGCAGACTCGACGGCCACATGTCTGGAATCGAGGGAGCGGTCCTCTCCGCTCCCTCGCTCAGTTCGGGAGCAATGAGGAGCGCGGAGATCAGTTCGGCCGAACCGCCGACGCCTGCCCATGCATCATCCCAGAGGCTCGACACGAGCCAGCTGCGATCCGCGGGGAACATCACCTCCGGCAGTGCCGTGAACCAGCGACCGTCGTCGCTGCGCCAAGTGCGGGCCTCGCGCGGACCGGCTTGGACGAGGACGTACTTCCAGCCTGAGTACATCACCACGCGCGGGGCATCGTCGAGCACGACATCGCTCGCGCCGGTGTCAAGGAAGCCGAGCCACCACGGCTGAGGCTCCGTGTGGGCGCAGAGCACGCGGAGCAACCCGTCGTCAAACCGATCCTCGGCGGGACGCATCTGGTCACGGCTCGCCTCAAGCCCCAACGGGAAGACGAGGGTCGCGTACGCCGCGAAGATCGGCGGGATGCTCGCGGTAATCGACGGTCCGTCGGAAATCCCGTCGTTGATCCACGCGACGTCTTCGTCGGCACCGATGCGCCAGGTTCGGCCATCCTTGATCTGAGTCGACGGGCGGGGGTCCGGCACACGGTGAGGCTATACCCGAAACCGAGGCCACGGTAGGCGGCCTCGGAGCGGCTACCGCGAGACGATCGGCCGCCCCTGAGCGCATGCCCAGGCGTGCGAGGTTCCCGCCGACGGCGGGGCCGCGGAGTTGGGATCGTGACGAGCGCGCACAAATGTGAGAGGGTTGCCGGGGCGAGGCTGCTCCGCCCACACCCTAAGGAGGCCAGGAATGGCTCGCCAGTTCCGTCGGAGGCTCACGTTCGCAAACGTGTGCTCATTCACCGCTCTCGTGCTCGCGCTCGGCACTGGAGGGGCCTACGCGGCCAACACGATCGGCTCGGACGACATCATCGACGAATCGATCCAATCGGTCGACATCAAGAACGCCCAGGTCAAGAGCGCCGATCTCGCCGGCAGCGCGGTCGGCTCCAGCAAGATCGGCGACGGCGCCGTGGCCAACTCCGACGTCGCTACCGGCGCCATCGACAGCAACAGCGTTCTCGACGAGTCGCTGACCTCGTCGGACCTCGCCACAGATTCGGTGGGCGCTACCGAGATCGCCGACGCCTCAATCGACAGCGGCGAGATCGTCGACAATTCGTTGTTCGCTGCGGATCTCGCGCCCAACTCGGTCGGCTCGTCCGAGATCGCCACGAATGCCGTCGGCTCCTCTGAGGTTGCCAATGAGTCGCTCACGCTCTCCGATATCGCCGGCGCGGCCACCAACGGCGCCATCTCGTTGAGCGGGATCCCCAACGGGCGCTGCTCACAGGTCACCTTCAGCGTCGGGAGCGCCCAGGTGGGCGACTCGCCGATCATCACCACGCGGGCCGCGATCCAGGACGGGATCCTGCTCTATCCCAACCGCGTGGCGTCCGCCGGCCACGTTGAGGTCAACGCCTGCAACTTCACGGGCAGCTCCATGACTGCGATCAGCAACTTCCCCGTACGGATCATCACGCTTCGCTAGCTCCGCTCGGCGGTTGAACGGTTCACCGATCGGTCATCTTTCGGGCCGCGACAGCGGGGCCGTTTGATCTCGTCATCGAGGGCGCGCCCATGGGCGCGCCCTCGCCAGTGACGTGCGCGTGATATCGCCGGGGAGTTGGGGCTCCAGTTCAACGAGGGATGGTTAGCGATCCGCGTGTAGCTCTTGGCGAACGAGACAGCGACTCGTTCCCTGGCCGCGCGATCGCTTTCCTCCTGGCCTCGCTCGACAAGCGACGACTCCTCCGGCGACGTCGGGATCACGCCGAGGGTCGGCGCACCCACGACTGCTTTGCCACGAACGAACTCGGTCTCGTCTCTCGGGATGGTCCAAACTTCCTAACCATGCTCGCGAGCCCCGAACTCATCCTGCGTGCACTTCGAACCTTAGGGCGGCTGGTGGCGTGGTGCGCGGCGGCCACGGTGCCGTTGCTAGCGGCCGGCTGCGGTGGCGGGTCGCCAGGCGTCTCGAGAACCGGCTCCGTGACCACCACTGTCACCATCAATGCTGCCAACGAGTATCAGCGCATCGCTGGATTTGGTGTGTCGGAGGGGTTCGGGCAGGCCAAGACGCTGATGAACATGCCGGCCTCCGTCCAGAAACAGGTGCTGAGGCTGCTCTACAGCCCGAGCCGCGGGGCGGGGCTGACGATCTTGCGAAACGAGATCAGCGCCGACCCGGGGTTCACGATCGAGTCGAGGGCGCCGAGCAGCCCGACCGCGAAGCCGTCGTATCTGACGCTCGCCGAGGTCGACGAGGACCAAGGGCAGCTGTGGTTCGCGAAGCAGATCAAGGCCGAGTATGGCGCCAGCGTGTTCGCCGACGCCTGGAGTGCTCCCGCGTTCATGAAGACGAACGACTCGGCAATCAACGGTGGCACGCTGTGCGGGGTCCCAGGCGCGAGCTGCAAGAGCGGTGACTGGCGCCAGGCCTACGCCAACTACCTCGCGCAGTACGCGACCGATTACGCCGCGGCGGGCGTAGCGCTCAGCTACCTGGGCCCGGAGAACGAGGGGAACCTCGCGGTTCCCCAGGACAGCATGATCATGAGTCCGGCGCAGACGGCCAACTTCATGCAGCTCCTCGGCGCAACGCTCGCGCGCTCGGGTCTTTCGACGCGCGCGGAGTGCTGCGCCAGCATCAGCTGGAACTACGCGCAAAAGTACGCGGCCGCGATCGAGACCGACCAGGCAGCAAACACGGCAACGGCACTTTTCACCAGCCACGGCTACTTCGCCGTGCCCGACTCGCCGCTGCGCGGCTGGAGCAAACCGGTCTGGCAGACCGAGTGGGCGCCGTTCGGCCACCAGCCGTTTGACCCGGCCTGGGATGACGGCTCACCGTCGTCAGGATTCGCCTGGGCACAGAACCTGTACACGGGCTTGACCGCGGCGAACCTAGACGCGTTCCTCTACTTGTGGGGCGCGAGCACGAGCGGCCCGACCGGCCCCAACACGGGACTGCTTGAGGTCAAGGGCACCACCGTGGCCACATCCGGTCGACTGTGGGCGTTCGCCAGCTACAGCCGCTTCATCCGCCCGGGGGCGGTGCGCATCGGCACGACGACGAGCGCCACGGGCCTCGAAGTGAGCGCTTTCCGCAACAGCGACGGGTCGATCGCGGTGATCGTTCTGAACAGCGCCCACGACCGCCAGACCGTGACCTTGTCGCTGCGCGGGGTCGGTCCAACGCACGTCACGCCGTATCTGACCGACACGTCCCACGAGCTCTCCGCACAGACTCGGATCACGGTGAGGAACAGCGCCTTTACCGCGGCCCTGCCGCCGCGCTCGCTCGTCAGCTACGACATCCGATCGTGAGCGTCGCGCGCCCGGTGTGACCAGCGCACCCGCGCGCGCTCAAGCGGCGCGGCCACCGCGGGTGGTGTATCGATGCGCGACGCGAACGCGTGGTCACACCGAGAGCAGAATGTCGAAAGGACGAGCAGCACGAGCGCAACCGACTTCGGTTAGCTGAGGCTCCCGCGGGGAGAAGAACAGTTCGGCGCAACTGAGCGTGCCGCGGATTACGCGGTGATGCCCAAAAGCAGAGATCTCCCGTCCGGGACAACCCGCCAGCCCTGAGATTTGGCGAGATCCGGGTCTGCGATCGGGCTTGGCCGAGAGCCTTCCTGTGAAGGCGACGTGCATCTGCCGCGCTGGCTGTTGCGAAGGCCGCTGGGGTTGTCATGTTGCTGGGGCCTCGTTCCTGGTGGCTTGCCCTACTTCGATCAGGTGTCCGTCGGGGTCGCGCATGTAGCAGCGGAGCTCGCGTCCGCGGTCGGTGGGCGGCGTCAAGAAATGGGCGCCGCGGGCGCTCCATTGCTCGTAGACCGCTTGGATGTCAGCGACGCGGATGTTGAGGAAGCTGCTCACGCGATCGGGATCGTGGGGGGTGTCGAGAGTGACCGTCGGCTTGTCGTCGGTCGGCGGACCGCCCGTGTTGATGATGATCCAGCTGTTGGCCAGCGCGACGATCGCCGGCTCGCCTGCGAGCACGGTCTCGCCTCCGAGCACGTCGCTGTAGAACCGCCGCGAGCGTTCCACGTCGGCGGAGACGACGAAGTGGGTCAGGACGATCCCATCTTTGGGTGCCGGGAATTCCGCCATCGCTATCGCTCCACGACTGGACGGATTTCGACGGTGCCGCCCCAGCGCGTGGCGGGAATACGCGCAGCTAATGCGATCGCTGCGTTGAGATCGGCCGCGTCGTATAGGTAGTAGCCGTCGAGCGTCGCGTTCGGGTCGACGGTGGGCCCGCCGTTGACCTGCGGCTCGCCGTTGTTGACGCGCACCGTCGTTGCTGTGCGGAGGGGCTGCAGCTGGTTGCCATCCAGAACGCCGCCCTGCCGTCCGATTGCTTCGAACTCGGCGAAGATCGCCTGTTGCTCGTCGGGTGGGAGTTTGCTGATCGCGGCATCTGCGCCGTTGAAGCGAACCTGGAGCATGTACTTCATCGGTGTGTCCTTTCGGGTTGACGGGTGGGCTACAGCACCGCCGGGTCGGCGGCGGCTTCGGGGGGAATGACCAGCGGCTGCGCGGTCGCGCGGGCGTTGGGAGCGCGGCTTGCGATCAACGCCGCGGCGAGCACCAAGATGCTGCACACGAGCAGTGCCCGTTGGTAGCCGGAGGTCAGCGCTTCGGGTCGTGCCGCGTGGGCGGCGAGCAGGTGGTGGGTTCGGGCGGTCGCGAGCGCGGAGAGAACGGCCAGCCCGAGCGCCATCCCGAGTTGCTGGGAAGTGCTCAGCAGGCCGGCGGCCAGGCCGGCCTTGTCGGGCGGTACTCCGGCATTGGCGGCGGTGGTCACGCCGACGAACACAGCACCGAATCCGAGCGCCATGATCACCAGCCCGGGGAGCACGTCGGGGACATAGGAGCCGTGCACGGGAATCCTCGAGAGGTAGTAGATCCCGCCGGCGCTCAGCATCGCGCCGGCGACGATCACCGGGCGGGTGCCGATCCGGGCGAACAGCTGCGAGGAGACGCCGGAGGCGACGACCAGGCACGCGGTCACGGGCAGGAAGGCCGCACCGGCCTGGATCGGCGAGAGGCGGAGCACCTCCTGCATATACAGGGTGAGGAAGAAGAACATCGCGAAGAACCCCGCCATCCCGAGCAGCCAGGTTGCGTCAGCCGCGGCCAGCCCCTTGACGCGGAAGATCGAGAGGGACACGAGCGGGTTGCGGCTGCGCCGCTCGTTCACCAGGAACGCAGCGAGGATCACTCCCGCCGCCGCCAGCATTGCGATCGTTCGCGCCGTGGCCCAGCCGACGTCCGGCGCCTTGATCAGCGCGTAGACGAGCAGCAGCATGCCGCCGGTCGCGAGCAGCGCGCCTTGAGTGTCGAAGTCGGTAAGAGGTGCCCGCTTGCGTTCGCCCGAGAGCAGCCGGAACGTCGCACCCAGGGCGAGCACGCACACGGGGATGTTCACGTAGAACACCCACCGCCAGCCCGGACCCTCCGACAGGACTCCGCCGAGGAACACGCCGGCGGCGGCGGCGAGGCCGCTGATCGCGCCCCATGCACCGAGCGCGGTGTTGCGGTCGGCGCCCTCGCGGAAAGTGGTGGTGAGGATCGAGAGCGCCGCGGGCGCCATCATCGCCGCGCCGACACCCTGAAGCACGCGGGCGGCGATCAGGGTGCCCTCGCTCTGCGCTAGACCTGCGCCCAACGAGCAGGCGCCGAACACGACCAGGCCGGCGACGAGTACCCGACGACGCCCCAGCAGATCGGCCAGCCTCCCGCCCAGCAGCAGGAATCCGCCGTAAGTCAGCAGGTAGCCACTCGCGACCCATTGCAGGTTCTGCTGCGAGAAGTGCAGTGAATGCTGGATCGAGGGGAACGCCACGTTGGTGATCGACGAATCGACGACGTCCAAGAATTGGATCCCGCACAGCAGCAGCAGTGTCAACGCCCCTAGCCGCGTGCGGAGCAGCGGCGGTTGATCGGCGGGCTTGGCCTGAGCAGAGACGGCGGACATAGCGGACCTCTTAGTTAGTTGTCTGACTTAGCACGGCAGGGAGCGTACCAGACGGCTATGCTGTTGGGTGAGATGACTAACTCACCCCCCGAGCCAAGGCAGGACAAACGCGAGCGATTGGTAGCGGGCGCGCGCGAGGTGATCCACGAGCAGGGCGTCGAGAGGACGACGATCGCCGACATCGCCCAAGCGGCCGAGGTCCCGGTCGGCAACGTCTACTACTACTTCAAGACCAAAGACCAGCTCGTCGCGGCGGCGATCGACGGTCATGCCCGGGATGTCCGCATGCTGCTTCACTCGCTCGAGCGCCACCGCAGCCCACAGACCCGCCTAAAGGCACTGGTCCGAGAACTCACCGACCAGCGCGAGCTCGCCGCGCAATACGGATGTCCGCTCGGAAGCCTCTGCTCCGAGCTCGACAAGCGCACCGACGGCCTCGATCGGACCTGCGCGCAGCTGCTCGAGCTGCCGATCGATTGGGCCGAGACGCAGTTCCGGCAGATGGGCCGGCGCGACGCGCGCGACCTCGCGGTCGCGCTGATGGCCGCCTACCAAGGAATCGCGCTGCTCACTAACACGTTCCGCGACCCAGAGCTGATGACCCGCGAGGCGCGCCGCCTGGACCGTTGGATCGACTCGCTGGCCTGAGCGGTCAGTTTGCCCCTGCGGCGCCCGGTTAGCCGCATTTTTGGGTGGCGTAACAAATCGCCGCGCAGCGAGACGGTAGGGCTCGTCAGGAGTCTGGGGACTCGATCGCGAAACCGGAGGATCTGGGGAAATGACCAAAAGGACGCCGCGCACGGCCACCATCGTGTCCGCCCTGCTGATGCTGGCCGCGGTGCCGGCATCGGCATCGGCAGCGACCCAATTCGTGACGACCGACGGCGACGACGGCAACCCGTGCACGCAAGCGGCGCCATGCGCCTCGGTCTCGCACGCGGTTTCGATTGCGGCGTCGGGCGACACGATCGACATCGGGCCGGGCTCGTTCACCGATCACGTGACGCTGCCGGCGATCACGCTGACGATTCAGGGCGCCGGCATGTCCCAGACGACGATCACCGGCGGGTTCGCGACACCTGGCAGCGTGGTCACGGTCCCCACAGGAGCCACCGCCACGATCGAGGACGTGGCGATCACTGGTGGACAGGCGGACAACGGCGGAGGGGTGGACTCAACCGGGACGCTCACCATGCGCCGTGATGAGGTCGCGTTCAACGCCGCGACCGGAACGACATCGACCACCGGTGACGGCGGCGGCATCTACGACATCGGCGCGCACGATGACATCAGCGACAGTGCGATCATTTCTAACCAGGCAACCCATGGTGGAGGTCTTTACTCAACCGCCACGGTCGAGCGTGATCTGATCTACGCCAATGAGGTCATGGGCAGCGGTGGATCAGGCGGTGGCCTGGTTGCTCTCGAGGGAGACGTGGTGAATGACACCATCACCGGCAACCACGCGCTCCAGGGAACCGGCGGTGGCGGTTGTCGCCGGGACGACGGCCGCCATCTATTACGACACCATCGCCGGGAACCAAGCGTCCGCCGGCGGCGGCTTGGACATCCCGATTCCCGTTTCACCGATCAGCGGGAACATCGTCGCAAGCAACACGCCCGTCAATTGCTCGTCCTCGTACGAGTTCAACAAGGACCTAACGCGCGGAAACCTGGAGGACGATCCGGAGGGATCGTGCTTCACCGCCTCCGGCGACAACCTCATCGGTCAGGACCCCAAGCTCGGGCCGTTGGCGTACAACGGTGGCGCGACGAAGACAATGGCTCTGATGCCGGGCAGCCCCGCAATCGGATTCGACGGCAGGTCGACGCTGATTACCGTCGACCAGCGGGGGTTTCAGCGCACGCCCGGGTCGCGATCGGTCTCCGATCTCGGTGCCTGGGACAGCGGCGGCGTGCACGCCACCGCCCACCAGCTGATCGTGAACGAGCTCCGTCTTGGCCCCTCGAGCGGGACGAACGACGGGTACGTCGACGTGTACAACCCCTCGGGATCACCGGTGGCGACGGCGGGCTGGTGGCTGGGCTACCAAAACGCTTCCGGGAACCCACAGGGAGTGAGCCTCCCCGACACGACGGTCCCCGCCGGCGGTCACCTGCTGATCGGCCCGTCCGACTTCACCCTGGGCTCCTACGCGACCCCGGACCTGACGGCCGGACTCGGTCTCTCGACCGGCACGGGAGTGAAGCTCGAGGCCCAGGACGACACGATCACCGATCAGGTCGGCCCGAGCGGCAGCGACTACCACGCCGGCACGCCGCTGCCGAGGGCGAGCCTCGGCACCTCCGACGCCGCATTCGTGCGTCGCTACAGCGGGGGGGTCCCGGTCGATACCGACAACAACGCGTCGGACTTCTCGCTCGTCGCGACCGATGCGGCCACCAACGCCCATGGCTCTGGCGCGGTCCTCGGCACACCGGGACCGTTGGCGCTGTCCTCTCCCACCCAGCAGAACGCGGTGGCCCGGTCGTACCTGCTCGACAGCGGCACCTCCGCCTCAGCGGCACCCAACCGCGTCTACGACCCCGCTACCGGACTGCTCACGGTCCGACGCGCGATTATCAATACTTCCAGGACCCAGACGATCAATGCGCTGAGGCTCCGCCTCACCTCGATCACCACATACGGCAACACGACATCGAGCCAGGCGATCCTCACGGTTCGCAGCTCCCACGACGAGACCGTGGACGGCAAGCCCATCGAGGGCCTCGCTCTCGACAAGCCGCCTGTCCAGGATCTGAGCGGAGGAGGGCTGAACAGCAGCCTGACCGTGCCGCTGCCCCGCGGCGGGCTCGCCCCGGGAGAGGCAGTCAACGTCGATCTGCTCTTCCATGTCGAGCGCGGAGGCAGCTTCAGCTTCGGCTACAACGCAGAAGCGACGACATCGTAGGCGTTGCCAGCCCCACCGCCCAACCCGCTTGCTTACGAGGTCTACCACCCTCTGGCTCAATGCAAGTAATCCGACTCCCGGCGGGCCATCCAGCCCCACGAGTGCGCCGTCGAGCCCCGGCGAGAACCGCTTGAGCGTCCGTCGCGAGCGTTACATACTGGTTCGGTGGTGGACGAGACTTCGCGTGGAGGCAAGGCCACGCCGAGCCAGGACCGCATCGCGCCTGCCCAGTTATGAATAACGCCGAAGGAACGATCTGGGACGCGCTTCGGGGAGCGATCGTGACGCGCGCACTCGCGCTGGCCGCCGACCTCGGCATCGCACATGCACTCGCGGGTGGCGCGCAACCGGTCGAAGCACTGGCTCGCGAGCAGGGTGTCGATGCCGACGCGCTGTACAGGGTGCTGCGCGCGCTTGCCAGCGACGGCATCTTCGAGGAGACCGAGCCGGGGGTTTTTCGCAACACGGCCGCTTCGGAGGTGCTGACACGTGACGGGTGGGATTCTTTCGCCCATCTGTTTGGGGACGTGTGGCTGACGTCCGTCGCAGCGCTCGACCCGAGCGGCGAAGCGTCGTTCCCGCGCGTCCACGGCAGCGAGTTCTGGTCCTGGCTGGGGGCACACCCGGACGATCGCGCCGCGTTCGACCGTGCGATGGCGCAAGGCTGGCAGGGGCGCCTCGAGCGGCTCGCGACCGTCGACTGGCGGGATGATGAGCTCGTCGTGGACGTCGGCGGCGGCAACGGCTCGCTGCTCATGGCCCTACTCGCGCATCATCCGCGAATGCGCGGCATCGTCTTCGACCTCCGCGAGACCGTGCGCGACGAGCACGCGTTCGGCGAACGCTGCACGTTCGTCGAAGGGAGCTTCTTCGAGTCCGTGCCGCACGGCGACACCCATGTCGTGTCAACGATCCTCCACGACTGGGACGACCCCTCGGCACGACGCATCCTGCAAACCATCCGTGCCGCAGACGGGCAGCGGCTCGTCGTGCTGGACAGTGTGATCGAGGCCGGCAACGCGCCCGATGGCGCAAAGTGGCTCGACCTGCTGATGCTGACGCTCACCCGGGGCCGCGAACGGACGTCGGCGGAGTGGCAGGCTCTGCTCGGCGAGTCCGGATGGCAGCCCAGGCGCATCGGCCCGGGCATGATCGAGGCTCAACCCGCGTAAGCCAGAAGCCGGGTAAGGCCTCAGACGGCTCGGGTAAGGCCTCGTGCCTCTGAACTGCCTGCAAATGCCCGATGTGTGGGCTGCCTCTTAGGTCCATCCTTGACTGTGCAAAGTCGAGTGAGAGGAACCGAGATGACCACCAATTTGAACGCACTTGTCGCCGGTGAGCACGTCGCGGACCTGCGGCGCGCGGCTGAGCATTACCGGGCCACGCAGGACCGGTCCGTGAAGACCGCTACGGCATCCGCGCCGAAGGCGGTGGCCCTCCGCCAGGCGCAGCCGAACGACGCCCGCGCCCTCAGGGTCCTGGCCGAGCTCGACGAGGAACCAGAGCTCTCGGGAAACGCGCTCCTGGCGCTGATCGATGGTGACCCGGTGGCGGCGCTGTCCCTGGAGGATGGCCGCGTAGTGTCGAACCCGTTCGTGGCCACCAGCGACGCGGTCACGTTGTTGAAGCTGCTGGCTCGTCACCTGGCCGGCCGGCGCGTCCGGCAGCCGCGCCGACGCTGGCTTCCTCGGTTCGCCTGACGACGCGGGCGTTATTCGCGCTCGAGCCTGCGCAGCCCGTGCGTCGGCGTCCACCACTCGACCACGAGCCTGGTGGCCTCGTCGCTGAGGTGGGTGTGCACGACCTCGGCGATCTCGACGCGGAAGCGATCGCCCTGCGGCCCTTCGGTGATGGGTCCGGCGGCCACCGCGCGACCTGAGATCTTCGCCTCGCCCGGCCACTGCGCCTCGGCGCCATCGACCGGATCGACCGGATCGACCGTGGCGCTGTGGAGAGCGAACCGCGGGTCCCGCTTGAGATCCGCTCCCTTGCGAGCGTTCGGCATCGACCCGAAGGTCAGCTCGCCGTCCTCGAACGCCGCCTCGATCCCTGAGATCCGCGGCGATCCATCGGCTCGTAGGGTCGCCATCGTCTTGTGTCTGTGAGCGTCGAACAGCGCCCGCACGCGCTGCGCGAACTCCGGCTGCGCGCGCTCGACGTCGTGCCACGAAGTCATCCGTTCATCCTCGCACCGATGACAAGTAGCGGCCTCCTCAACGGGCTCTAGGATGAGGCTATGAGCAGCCAGACAGTCCCCGGTGGAGTCGTGCACGAGCTGCCCGCGGATCTGCGCGAGGCGCTGATCGCGAATGCCACGGCGCTCGATGCCTGGAAGGACATCACGCCCCTGGCTCGCAACGAGTTCATCTGCTGGGTCGAGGACGCGAAGCGGGAGACGACCCGCGAGCGCCGCATCCGGCGGACTCAGGAGGAGCTCGAGGACGGCATGCGCCGGCCCTGCTGCTGGCCGGGATGCTCGCACCGCGAGCGCAACGGCAGGTAGCGGGCGCGCCCGGACGAGTCCGGACGCGCCCTGGAGACCGTCAGGCGCCGACGGTCCTGCCGACCGCCTGCTCGACGCGGTCGCCGAGCTCCAGGTCGACCTTGCGCCAGTAATCGATTGCGCGTGCCAGCACCTTGTCGGAGACGCCGTCTGACAGATGGCCCGCGATGTTCGACACGAGGCGGTCGCGCGCGTCGTCGTCGAGCACCTCGCGAACCTGGGTGCGGGCCTGGCCGAAGTCATCGTCCTCGGCTCGAGGCGTGTACGCCGACCGGACCATCTCGCCGTCCGCCGCCCACAGCCCGGCCCGATCCGTGCTGGACGGGTCGGCCTTCGGCCCGCCATAGGAGTTCGGGGCGTAGACGGGATCGCTCACGTTGACCGTGCGGCCGACCCCATCCTTGCTGTAGCTGTGCACCGGCACCTGAGGCGTGTTGACCGGGATCTGCTTGTAGTTGACACCGAGACGGGCACGATGGGCGTCGGCGTAGGAGAACCCGCGCGCCAGCAGCATCTTGTCCGGGCTCAGTCCGATTCCCGAGACCAGGTTGTTGGGCTCGAACGCCGCCTGCTCCATCTCGGTGTGGAAGTCGGTCAGGTTGCGGTCGAGCGTCATCGTCCCGACCTTGATCAGCGGGTAGTCGCTGTGCGGCCACACCTTGGTCAGGTCGAACGGGTTGAAGCGGTACGTCTTCGCGTCTTCGAACGGCATGATCTGCATGTTCAGCGTCCAGCTCGGGAAGTCGCCGTCTCGGATCGCCTCGAACAGGTCTTTGCGGTGGTAGTCGGGCTCCTCACCCGCGATCCGGTCGGCCTCGTCTTGGGTGAGGCACTCGATGCCCTGGTCGGTCTTGAAGTGATACTTCACCCAGAACTTCTCGCCGGCGGCGTTGACCCACATGTACGTGTGGCTCGAGTAGCCGTTCATGTGGCGGTAGGTCTTGGGGATGCCGCGGTCGCCCATCAGCCAGGTCACCATGTGGGCCGACTCCGGCGACAGCGTCCAGAAGTCCCACTGCATGTCGTGGTCACGCAGGCCGTTGTCGGCCCGGCGCTTCTGGCTGCGAATGAAGTGCTGGAACTTCATCGGGTCGCGCACGAAGAAGATCGGCGTGTTGTTGCCGACCATGTCGTAGTTGCCCTCGGTCGTATAGAACTTGAGCGCGAACCCCCGGGGGTCTCGCCAGGTGTCGGGACTGCCGCTCTCGCCGGCGACCGTCGAGAACCGGGCAAGCATCTTGGTCTTGACGCCGGGCTGGAACAGGGCCGCCCGCGTGTAGGCGCTCACATCCTCGGTCGTCTCGAACACGCCGAAAGCGCCCGAGCCCTTCGCGTGCGGCTGGCGTTCGGCAATCCGCTCCCGGTTGAAGTTCGCCATCTGCTCGATCAGGTACTGGTCCTGAAGGAGAATTGGGCCATCGGGGCCCACCGTCAGCGAGAACTCGTCGCTGGCAACCGGGATGCCGGCATCGGTCGTGGTGCGAGGTGGCTGATCGCTCATGGGGCGCTCTCCTTTTCCTGGGAGGTGAATGTTGTCTGGCATGCGGGGCACAGGCCCCAGAATGTGACCTCGGCCTCGTCGATGACGAACCCGGCGGCATCTGCGGCCGAGAGACACGGCGGCGCGCCGACGGCGCAGTCGATGTCGGTGATCGCGCCGCACGACCGGCAGACGACGTGGTGGTGGTTGTCGCCGACCCGGGTCTCGTAGCGAGCGGGACTTCCGGCCGGCTCGATTCTCCGGACCAGACGCGCGCAGGTCAGCGCAGCCAGAACGTCGTAGACGGCCTGCGTCGAGATCGTTCCGAGGCGGTCACGCACCGCGTGCGCGACCTGCTCTGCAGAGACGTGCTTGCGCTCGCTCACCTCGGCGAGCACCGCGACCCGCGACGCGGTCACGCGCAGCCCAGCGCAGCGCAGCTCGTCCACCAGGGAGCCTCGGCTGAGCGTCGGCATCGGCGAAACATACTACCGATCTAGAACCGTTCCATTTCGCACCGTATTCCAGAACCCCCCGGTGTCCACCGCATCATCAGGTAGACCGGCCCCTCCTCCTCCGCGAGCACGAACCCGAGCCGGGCGTACAGGCGCTGGGCTGGGTTGAAGCGCTCGACGTGGATCGTCACCGGGCACCCCGAGCGCTCGGCCTCGGCGAGCACGTCGCGCAGGAGCGAGCCGCCCACGCCCCGGCCCCGGAACTCCGGCAAGAGCGCGATGTCGACGACACAGATCTCATCCGGCCGCCGGTCCACGTACAGCCGCCCCGCCTGCCGGCCGTCGACGAGGATGACGTGGTGCGCGGCGTCGGGAAAGCGCTCGCGGTAGTGGGTCGCCTGCGCGTGGAACTGGAAGCGGACGAACTCGGCCTTCTGCTCGTCGGTCCAGTCGACGTTGGCGAGCTCAGCCTCCCGGGTCGAGGCATAGACGCGCCGCAGAAATGACTGATCGTCGGGACCGACCGGCCGCAGGGAGATCGTCACTGCGCCGAGACCTCGTCGAACAGCGTCCGCCACTCAGCGCCGACTGCGTCCGGGCGATACTTGGGCCGCGCGGCGTTCTCGCGGGCCGCCTGCGACATCCGCTCCAGCCGTCGCCGGTCGCTGTAGAGCCGCTCGAGGGAGGCCGCCACGCCGGCGGCGCTCACCACGCGCATCGCCAGCGGCGAGAACCGCGGGACGCCCGCGTCCTCGGTCGGCACAAGCTCGCCGGCGCCGTCCCACAGCTCCTGGCAGGCGCTCGACGCGGGCACGACCTGGGCACCCCCGGTGGCGGCGTGCTCGAAGCTGACGAGACCCCAGCCCTCCCCCATCGCGGTGTTGAGGCCGACATCGCAGGCGTTGTAGACCATGCCCAGCTCCGTGTCGGAGAGCGGCGGCGCGCCTCGCTCCGTCAGGCGGACCCGGTCCGCGATGCGATGGCAGGCGATCCGGGACTCGATCCCCGCGCGCTCGGCAGCGTCCATGTGGGCGTGATGCAACCACAGCTTGACGCCGGGCGGCTTGTCCCGGGCGAACAGCGCGAAACCCTCGATCGTCAGGTCGATCCGCTTGCGCTCGAGCGGCCGGTTCGCGTTGAGGACGATAAACGACGCCTGACGCCAGGACGGGTCGCCTCCGAAGAGTTGGCGCCGGGCCGCGGGGCGCCCGCCGGCGAGTGGGCGAAACATGCCGGCGTCGATTGCGTGGGGAATCACAGAGACACGAGGACGCATCCCGACCCGTGATTGCGCGCTGCTCAACTCGCGCCGTGCGAATTCGGTCGGCACCACGAACCGGTCCACCGAGCCGAGCGGTGAGAGCAGTCGGTCCGAGACGATTCGGCCATCGAGCGGTACGTAGGCCACGATCCTCGTGCGGTCGCGCAGGCTGGGTAGCGTGCGCATGTAGCTGTGGAGCATCCACAGGTCGTTGACGAGCAACACGATACGGGCGCCGAGCCGCTCGGCGAGTTCGGCCGCCCCGAAGGCGGCGAACACGTCGCCGCCGTGCGGGTTGCTCGGATGAAGCGTCGCCGGACCGAGCCTCGCGACCGGACCGTGATATCCGATCCCGATGACGTGGACGTCGAAGCCATCGGCCACGCCGACGGCGATGTGCCTGAGCACCCGGGCAAAGCCGCTACCCGGCAGCCAGAAGCCGACCGCTAGGAGCGGCCGCGCACGGTCAGAACCCACCCTCCTGAACCGGGGCGTAGATCGTCTGGCCGTTGATCGTGATCGGGATGAAGCCCATCGTCAGGACCGTATGGTGGTCCATCGACAACGCTTCGAACCCCGGCTCGTCGGTTTGGGTCATCGTCGCCGCGAGGATGTAGCTGAAGTTCCCGAGGATGCCCGTGCCGATCGTGCCGTAGATCTGCTCCAGACGCGACAGCTGTGCCCCCGCCCCGACCTTCTGCAGCGCGTTGTACAGGGCTCCCTGGGGCATGTTCTGCGCCCACGCCGCGTTACTGATCGCGTACAGGAAATACTGCGAATTGCCCAAGTAGCCCGCGATGGCGTTCGGTAGGCCCGTGCCGTCGGAGACGTCACTGGCCGCGACGCTGAGATCAGTCAGATCCACCACCACGAGCCAGATGAACGCGGTATCCGGAGGCTGATTGGGAAAATGGTTCTGGCCGCCGATCCAGAGCGTGGCGCGTACCCCGTCCAGGGCGAATGTGCTGAAGGCGGTGGCTTGTTGGGTGCTGCCGTTTGTCATTTCGTCTCCCGTTAGGAGCGCTGCGGGTACAGGCCCGACAGCGCGATGCAGAAGTTGAACGTCAGGTACGGCATCAAGTTGCTGTGGGGGAGCCCTCCCCCGGATGGCGGCAGTGCACGGGGATCGAGCTGGGCGTTCGGGTTCGCGGTGCTGTAGACGTTCTGGTTCCCGAGGTTGAGTGTCGGGCCCGGAATCCTGGTGTCTCCTGGGTCGATCGTCTGCGCCGTCACCGAGTGCGTGTGCACCGGAGTCTGCGAGAGCTGGAGGGTGACGCTCTCGGTCCCGCCCTCCTCGCCGATGCTGTAGGAGCTGAGGCCTCGACCCGGTTGATTCCCGGCCGCGTGAATCGGCACCGCACCCTGGAGGTTCGGCAACGCGAAGGTAACCTTGCCATCCCCGCCGTAGTACGTGCCGAGCAGCGAAAACAACGTTGTGAATTGCGAGATGGCCAGCAGCCTTCCGTCGCACAACGCCCAGCCCCGTGGGGCGAAGGTGTACGGGAAGATCCTGATCTCGGCTAGGAACGGATCCACGCGTCCTCCTCGTCGCTGCGATCGATCGACCGGTCGCGCATCAGCCCGGCGTTGGGTAGATCCCGTACAGCGAGATGATGAAGTTGATCCCGACGTAGGGCTGGCGGTTGTCGTGGGGCTGGCTGCCACCGGCCTGTGCGAGCATGGCCGGGTTGAGGCTGGCTGACGGATCCTCCTGGATATACGGCGGCAGTCCCTGGCTGTTGGCGAGGATGTTCCCGCTGGGGTTCGATTGGCTCCCGCTCTGGGTCGTCGCCATCATCGGGTGGGTGTGCGCCGGCGTCGCCTGCGCGGTGAGCGTCACCGACTCGAGACCACCGGACTCCCCGAGCACGTATGTCGACTGTCCTTTGCCCTGATGCACGGGCACCCGGCCACGCAAATCTGGGAGGCTGAACGTCGTCTCGCCGTCGCCGCCGTAGGTGGTGCCGATCACCGAGTAGAGCGTGTCGTACTGGGCGATGGACAGGGGCGTGCCATCGCAGAACGCCCAGCCAACGGGGGCGAAGGTGCCGCCGAACATGCGGATCTCGCCGATGTATGGGGCACCCATGGCTCCGCTCAGTTCCTGGACGGGTAGATGCCGGCGAGGGCAATCGCGAATGACACAGTTAGAAACGGTTGGCGGTTCTCGTGCGGCTGACTGCCGCCGACGCTGCTGACCGTGCTCGGCGCGAGCGTGGTATTCCCGGGAGCGGGACCGTACAGCGCGTTCGACGCGGCGAGGAAGTTGTTGGTTGGATCGGACACGGCCGCGCTCGTGTTGACCGCCGAGGCGAGATGCGAGTGTGACGGCATCTGCTGGAGGGTGAGAGCCACCGCCTCCTGGCCGCCGCGCGTCCCGAGGCCGTGGCCGTTGCCCGCGTGCATTGGCACGCTGCCCTGCAGGTTCGGCAGCGCGAAGTTGCTCTTGCCATCCCCGCCGTAGGCGACGCCGAGCAGCGTGAACAGGGCACTGTTCTGCTGGATCGACATCAGCTGGCCGTTGCACAGTGCCCAGCCCTTCGGGACAACGGCGAAGGACATCAGTCGGATTTCCCCCAGGAATGGTTCTGCCATCGCGTTCTCCTAGGGGAAGTTGGGGACGGTGCAGGATGCATTGAACCAACCGCCACCGGTCGTCGTCGAGCTGACTTGAGTGATCGAGGGTGGACCAGTCGGGTTGAGGCCCTGGATGTACGACGGGACTCCGGTGCCGCCCGGGCCGGCGGTGTAGCCGGGCATGTTGACCTTGGTGCTGAAGCGCTGGCGGAAGCGGCCGTCGCCCCCAGCCCCCACGCCCGAGCCGTTCAGCGTGTTGCCGGCAAAGTCCAGGCACATCGTGAACGCGTCGGCGGAGGCCGTGCCGGAATCGAGCTGGAAGCCCTCGGCGACGCTCTGCGCCTTGTTGAATGTGCCGGGATTCGCAATCGTGTTGCCCGTGAACGTGACGTTGAAGATCGAGCCAGCCGTCGCACCAGACCCGATCAGCTCGACGCCGCCGTTGGCGCCGCTGTTGAACTGGTTGATGGTGTTGTTGTTGGCCTTGACGGTCATGATGCCGCCGCCGTTGGACTCCATGTCTAGCGCGGGATCAGCGCCGGTCGTGCCCGAGTTGGGGGTGCCGGCCTCGCCGATCGCGTTGTTGCGGAAGTAGCCCTGGGCGTTCGCCTGGCTCTCGGCGGCGTTGATTAAGACCCCGCCCTCGGCGGTCGAGGTGCTGGGACTGCTGACGTCGAAGGTGTTCGAGTTGATGTCGAACGTGGCAGGCCCGTTCACGGCGTATTGCAGATCCTGGCCGGCCCCGACCGGAGTGGCGATCGTGTTGTGCACGGTGTTGCCATGGCTCGGTTGACCGAAGACGAGATCCGAGGTCGCGCCATTCTGCGGCTCGAACGAGAACGGAACGGCGCGCGCACCCTGGAAGATCGAGTCCTCGACGGTGACGTCCAGCACCGTGCCGGAGTTGTACGGAAGGAGCTGCACGCTGTCGTTACCGTCGGTGCCGTTGTTGAGCCCGAACGTGTCGCCCGTCATCGTCAGGCGGTTCAGCGTTCCCGACGTGTTGATCAGCTCGAAGTTCGCCATGCGCCCGCCTGAGATCGAGTCGTTGGTGACGCTCGCGCTGCCTGTCAGGCCGCAGAACATGACGGCCGACTCGTACTCCGCCGCGTTGTCGCCGTACGTACCGGCCATGGTCGTGTGGTCGAGCGTGAAGCCGCTGACGGCGTAGCCGAGGATTCCGAAGTTGCCGAACGTCCCAGGGAGGCTCATGTACGCCAGCGAGGGGGAGGAGGTGTTGTTCAGCCACACGCCGACGCCTGCCGGGACGCCGCTGAACGACCCGCAATTCGTCGAGTTCACGTCGCTGCCCGTGGCGCCGGTGATCGAGCCGCCCGAGCCGGCCGTGCTCCCGTCGCCGGTGACGCTCAGATGCCCAGAAGAGCCGGTGCTGACGAGCACGATCCCGTTGGCGCCGCCGCTCGCGCTGATCGACTGGAACACGAGGTTCGAGGAGCCGATCGTGGTGTTCTCGACGTCGAGCGCGGTCCCGGCTGTCGTTGCCAGGGTGCTGCCGGTACCGGAGGCCGAGACGGTGCCGCCACCAGTCGCGGTGAAGGCGCCGCTACCGGTGGAGATCGTCACCGCGCCGGTCAGGTTGATCGTGGCGCCGGTGTTGGAGGTCAGCGAGACGCCGGTGCCGGTGCCGCCGATCGCGCCCGACAGGGTGGTCGTGCCGCCGGTGCGACCGGAGATGTTGACCTGCTTGCCGACGGTGTTCTGGACCGCCGCGCCGACGTTCACGGTCCCGTTTCCGCCGCCGGTCAGGCTCAGTCCCGCGCCGCCGCTACCAGATGTGGAGAGCGTCATGTTCGACCCGGTGGTCAGCGAGTTGATCGCGCTGCCGGCCACGGCCGCGCCGCCGGTCGAGGAGATGTCGACGCGGTCGATCGTGTCCCCGTCGGCGAGGGTGACCCCGTTGCCGCCTGAGTTGGTGATCGACGGATTGGTGGAGCCTGAGCCATCGATCAGCTTGACCAAGACCGTCCCATTGAGGACGTCGAGGTCCTGCGGACGGCCGATCAGCTGCTCGCTCTGCTGCATCGAGAACCCGCCGGTGTAGCTCCCGGGATACAGGTACACGTAGTCGCCATTGGCGTCAGCACTCTGGGCGCTCGACAGCGACTGGAACGGGTCGGTCGATGTGCCGGTTCCCGTCCCCGACGCGCTCGAGTCGACATACCAGACCCGCGCGGGGCCGACGGTGACGGTGGCGGTGGCGCTGCTGGTCGTCGTGCCGTCCGACACCTGGAAGCTGAACGTATCGTTGCCGGTGAACCCAGCAGGCGGCTCGTAGGTGAACGTGCCGTCGGCGTTCATCGACACCGACCCGCTGTGCGCCGTGGTGATCGTCCCCGGCACCGCGCTCAAATTGTCGCCATTGGCATCGCTCGAGTTCGACAACACCGACCCCGACGTGTTCGACGACGGTGCTGACGGGGTGGTCCCGACCCCGAACGCGGTATTCCCAATCGCCCCCGAGTACGAGACGTTCCCGACCGTCGGGGCGACATTGTTGACGCTGATCGGAACCGTGCTCGTCGCCGACTGCGGCTCCCCCAGCCCCGTGTTCCCCTGATCGTTGACCGTCATCGTCAGCGCGTCCGCGCCCTGGAACCCATTGCCCGGCGTGTACGCCAACCCCTCAAGGGCGGCGCTCACATCCGAAAGCGTCCCGGTGAATGTCATCGAGGCGCTGCCGTTCGAGCCGTTCGAGAAGGTTAGCCCCGAGGTGCCGGACAGCGTCAACGTCCCGCCGTTCACCCCGAGCGTGACCCGAACCGGATTGCTCCCCGCATCCGGATCCGTCGTCAAGAGCTGGTTGCTGTTCGCGCTCGAGAACGTCAACGCATTCGTGCCCGACGGACCATTCGCATCGACATCCTGCGCCCCCGGGACCGTGTTCACCGGCGGCTGATCCACATGCAGGATCCCGACCGTATTGTCTCCCTCGTTGGTCTCCAGCACCGTCGAGCGGTCAGGGGTCATCGCCAGCGCGTCCGGGGTCGTTCCCACCGTCGCCGTGCCCGTCTGGGCAAACGACCCCGTGTCGACCACGCTGATCGTGTCATCCGACGAGTTCGCCGCGAACACCTCCCCAAGCAGCGGGCTGGCCACGATCCCGTACGGATGCGCGCCGACCGCGACCGTGTGCGTCACCGTCGGCGGGCTGGACGACAGACCGAGCACGCTCACCGTCCCCGGCGTCGACCCATCCCGCGTCGCGTTCGCGACATACGCCGTGGACCCCGCCACCGCCACATACGCCGGCCACGTCCCCACAGTCGTCGTCC
Source organism: Solirubrobacteraceae bacterium (assembly GCA_036494115.1). GTDB lineage: Bacteria > Actinomycetota > Thermoleophilia > Solirubrobacterales > Solirubrobacteraceae > Palsa-465. Next base: position 20,820 of record DASXOS010000063.1, read on the forward strand.
CCGTCTGCGTATCCGTACCGAGATCGACCGTATCCGTCGCCCCGTTACGCGCATCATCCACATACAGGGTCGAATCGTCCTGCGAGACCGCCAACCCACTCGGCCCCGGCGTCCCCGGCGAACCAGTCAGCGTGATCGTCGCCGTCACCGTCCCCGCCGTCGGATCGACCACGCTGACCGTCCCCGACAACAGATTCGACACATACACCGAGCTGCCGACCCGGATCACCCCGTCCGGATCCTTCCCCACCGTCACCGTCTTCGACACCGTATCCGACGAGGTATCGATGATGCTCAGCGTTCCGGACCGGAAATTCGCCACGTACGCCTGCGACCCATCCGAGCTCACCGCCACGCCCTCGGGAAACGACCCCACCGGAATCGTGTCGATCACCTGCTCCGGATTCGACGTCAGATCGATAGCGCTCACCGTGTCGTCCTCGGCGTTCGCCACGTACGCCCGGGTGTTGGTGGCGGCGACCCCCGCCGGCAGCGACCCCACCGACACCGTCCCGGGAGCGATGAAAACCGGGGCGATGCTGGGGCTATCCGGGACCGTCGTCTCTGAGCCGATTGCCGCCGGCGCGGTGAGGCCGGTCGAGCCCATCGCGGGTCCCGTCGCGCCGCTCGAGCCGGCCGCCTTCGGGCGGGCCGCCCCGCACCGCAGCGGGCGCCGCGCCCTGCGGCGACGGCCGCGATGCTTCACCGCGCGGCGAACCGCGTGCCGCCGGTGCGCACGACGCACCCGCGCTTTCGGGCAACGCAAGCCCCGCGCAGCTTGAACATCCCAGGCCTTCGGGCGTCCGCTCCGCGCCGCGACACCCGCAGACGGCGGCGCCACCACCGGCGGCAACGACCCAGGGCGAGTCGTCCCGAGGCTCGGGCCCGGGCCCGTCGGCGCCGGCCTCGCACTCGCCGCAGACCCACCCACGACAAAACACACCAACACAGCGAGCCCGACCAGGACCACGCGACGACTTATCTGCACCCTGCCCGCCATGCCTCGATTGCCCTACCCCTATCGCTTACCCGCACGTGGCCCGCGGTGATCCTAGACACTTTGCCGATTCGCTGCAACCGGGCTGTCAGATCGGGCAGGCACCATCAGCGAGCTGCGGCGGCGGCTCGCCCGGCGGGCGCCTACGCAGCGATGCGGTCGGCGTATGGCGCGCGCCCGGCGGCCGGAGCGGCGGCGCGCATCCTGGCCTCGCGCACCTCGCGCAGCGGACCGGCGCTGTAGTGCAGACCGTTCAGCGCCGCGCGGATGATCGTCCGGCGGACCAGTTTCTCGGGAGCGCTCGTCGACGGTAGCCGGAGCAGACGCTGCGCCCACCGCGGCTGAAGGTCGTAGATCGTCCACTGGAACAAATCGATCGCGGGGCGCAACGGCAGCGGATGATTACTCGGGGCGAACGCGTCGAAGCTCTGGGCCGCCGGCGGACTCAGCGCCATCATCGGCCGCTCGGCGTCGAGGCACTGCAGCACCGCCGCCTTGGTGGCGGGGAGCTCCGTTCCACCGAGCGCCTCGCCCACGCGAACGAACTCGCCGTAGTACTCGTCGATATCCTTGAGTGGTCGGAGGTGGTAGCGCTCGTGGGCCACGGCGATCCCCCACACGACGGTCGCGTAGGCCCAGCGCAATGTGTGAGGGTCATCCGCGTCGTAGGGGCGCCCGTCGGGACGCACTCCCCGGACCCGATGGTGCATGCCGGACACGATCCGGGTGAGCCGTTCCGCGACCGGGGTCGGCCCATAGGCGACTCCCGCGAAGAACGCGAACGAGTGGCCTCCGCGGAGACGCATGCCTTCAGGGTCGAGCCGGCCCGTCGGCGCCCCGTTCTCGTCTCGCTCGACGGAGCGCGTGTGATCGTTCCCCATCCAGGCGAAGTCGGGATGGAGCGTCTCGATCGTGGCCGCTGCGTTCAGTCCCAGCATCAGCAACGGAGCGTGCTCGTGGACGTGCCACACCGCGCTGCCCGGCCCGAACCATCCCGCGTCACCCGCAGGCTCCGTGAACTGGACATTGCGGAAGAAATACCGCCGCAGCGTCCGGTCGAAAGCCTCGTCGTAGAGGATGCGCAGGGGGTTGACGGCGTCGAGCAGGGCGAGCTGGATCGGAAAGCCCATGGCGGCACGCTAACACGACCGGGCGAGATTGACAACGACCGTTATCAGATCTTCTAGCGGACGCGCTGACTGCAGCGGCGCTGCGCTCGCTCGCTCGCCACCGGTTTGCCACCAATGGTGAGCTCTGGTCACCCGTTACACCTAGACCTTGGTCTGATCTGGGTAAATCAAGTCGAGTTTCTGCCGATGTCCTAGGGAAGGTATCGACGGCAGGAGGTGCGGGGCATGGGCTGGCAGGAGCGACGCAGGATGCTCAGACAGTTACCATGTGTGTTTCTGGCGACCTCCGCCGTCGTCATCTTCCCAGCCCTGGTGATCTGGCTGCTCCGCGCGCAGGGTGTCAGTCTGTCGGTGCTCTGGTTGCTATTGCTGTCGGCGGGCCTGTCGATCGTGACGTGTCAGGTGGGTGCCACGCTCTGGGAGCGACACTCACACTCAGATGCACGACTGTTCTCCGACTTGATGGTCTGGGGCTGGTTACGAGAGTGCTTGTTGGAGCGGCGGATCGCGACCGCAATCTCGGCACTTGACCTCGAGTGTCGAGGTCGGCGGCGGCGACCCGTGTCTGGGACTGCCGATGGGCTCAAGCTGCTCAAACGGCTGGTCCAGAGCCTCGAGGCGCGTGATCCGTACATGCGAGGCCACTCCCGTCGGGTCGCGCGGTATTCGTCACTCATGGCCGCCCATCTCGGGCTGGATGGTGCCGAGGTCGAGCGCGTGCGCCTTGCCGCTGCGCTCCATGACCTGGGCAAGCTGAGGACCCCGATCTCGATCCTTCACAAGCCGGGGCGGTTGACCGACGAGGAGTACGCGGTCGTCAAGCAACATTCGGCGGCCGGCGCGCGGATGATCGAAGAGGTCATCGGCGATGCCGGCCTCGCGAAGGTGGTGGGTCATCACCACGAGCGCCTGGACGGTTCGGGGTATCCCGAAGGCCTGGCCGGCGAGAGCATCCCGCTCGCGTCGCGAATCATCTCGGTGGCGGATACGTTCGATGCGATCACTGCCGACCGGCCGTACCGCTCGGCTCGGCCGCACAAGGCGGCGCTGGACATCCTCCGGGCCGAGGCCGGCGACCAGCTCGACGGTGAGGTCGTCGCCGCCTTCCGGAGCGTCTACACCAACAAGTGGACAGTCGGCATCGCTGCGGTGACGGTGAGCACCGGCGTCCGTGGCTTTGCCGAGCTGCTCTCGAGCGCACCCGCGGCAGTGGTGCAGACGGCCGGTGTGGCCGCCGCGGGAGCCGCAGCTGCGCTCGCTCCCGCGACATTGGTGAGCGCCCCGGCACCCGCCCCGGCGCATGCCGCGTCCGCCGCGGCCCACGCCGTCTCGGCCCCGGGACTCGTGCGGCGGCACGCGGCCCGGCCCCACGACCCCGGGACGCGCGTCAGGGCTTCCGTGCGCCACCGGTCCGCCCGCGCCAAGCGATCCGAGCGCGCGGTGCCTGGTCACCTGCACCTGGCTCCGGCTGCCCATCACGGGAAGGGACCCGGCGGGACGTCGACGGGCCCCGCAACAACATCGACCGGCGCCACGTCGACCCCCACGCCGCCCAGCACGCACAGCGCCGCGGGCTCGGCGTCCTCATCGGCATCCACCTGGCCGCCCAGCACCGGATCGGGCCAGGCGCACGGATCCGGCGTGTCAGCGTCGGCTACTGCCCAGCTTCCCGGAAAGTCCCTCTCGATCGGCGGGACCGTCAACCAACACGGTGCCTCGGTGAATGGCGGCGTCACCGGAGTGCCAGGGTTGCCTCCCGTCAGCACGACGGTGAGTGTTCCGTTGCCGGCGCCACCTCACCTGCATCTCCCCGTCGGGACTCGATAACGGCGCGCTCAGCGCTCGCGCACGTGACCCTGGGCCATCCGCCCGAACTCGAAGCTCGCGGTACCCGTCGTCACCACCGGGTCCTGTGCCGCGAACTCGCGGAGCGCCGACTCATCGTCCGTCTCGACGACGGCGAGGCCGAATGAGTCCTCGTCGGTGAGGACGGGGCCGAACACGACCATGTCGCCGCGCTGGAGGTACGGCTGCCAGTGGGCGGCATGGCGCCCCATGATCTGCCGCTCCGCGTCGGTCATCGTCTGGGGGAAGTCTGGTCGCGGGGCAATCAGGCGCAGGACGAAGGTGGCCATGGCACGGACTCTACGCCGGCGAACGCGCACGAGCAGGAGCGCCACCCACGGCCGCGAATCTCGGGGGCATGGCCAGCTCGGTGCCCGAGGGGCTCAGCACGGAGCGCAGCCGTGACCTGCGCGGGCGGGCTCGTCACCCGCAATATCGCCGAGCGCTCTTGTGTCTGGTTGCGGTGTTTCCGGTGCTGGCGTTGCTCAACGTGTTCGGACAGCGCCCGACGGTGAGCAGCGCGCATGCCGCTGCCGCCGACCTGAAGGTGACGGCGCCTGCCTGGCTGCGCAGCGGGCTGATCTTTCAGGTCCGCGTCGAGGTGGTGGCGCACCGGGCGCTCTCGTTGCCTCAGCTCATCTTCTCCCAGGGTTGGTGGGAATCGATGAGCGAGAACTCCGTGGCCCCCAACCCGACGGCCCAGTCGAGCGCCAACGGTCGCGTGACGCTGACCTACAACAAGCTGGCGGCGGGCCACACGCTCATCGTGTGGCTGTACTTCCAGGTCAACCCGACGAATGTCGGCAAGCGCAGTGAGGACATCGCACTCACAGACGGCTCGAGCGCGATCACCAGCATCCACCGGTCCCTCACGATCTTCCCCTGACTCATGGACCTCGTCATCCGCGCCGCGGTCATCTTCGGTTTCATCTTCCTGGTCACCCGGATCGCCGGGCGGCGCCAGCTCTCAGAGCTCGAACCGTTCGACGTGATCCTGCTCGTGGTCCTGGGCGACCTCGTGCAACAGGGGATCACCCAGAGCGATGAGTCCGTGACCGGCACGCTGATCGTGATCTCGACGATCACGCTGTTGTCGGTAGCGGTCGGGTGGCTGTCTTTCCGATTCGCCCGCGTCCGGCTGATCACCGAGGGCGAGCCGATCATCCTCATCCACGACGGAGAACTGGTGGAGCGGAACCTGCGACGCGAGCGGCTCACCCGCAGTGACCTCGAGGAGGAGGCCCGGGGCCAGCAACTCACCTCGCTTGATCAGGTCCGCTGGGCGATCCTCGAAGACGGGGGCTCGATCAGCATCATCCCCAAGTCCTGATCGCCTGAATTCGAGAACGCTGCTGACCCGGGCGGTACCCTCGCCTCTGGTGGACGAGGGCGTCTCCCGATTTGGGGTTCTAGGACCGCTGATGCTCGAGCGCGAAAACCGCTCGATCGCGCTCCCCAGCGGCAGGCCGCGGTCGCTGCTCGCGCTCCTGCTGATGGCGAGCGGGACGCCCATATCGCGCGATCGCCTGATCGACGAGCTGTGGGGAGAGCACCCACCGGCAAGCGCGGTGTCGGCCCTGCACGTGCATCTCTCGAAGCTGCGCGAGTTGCTCGGCGACCTCATGGTCCGCGACGCCGCCGGCTACTCGATGCGCACCGAGGGTTTCGAGCTCGACTGCGCGCGGTTCGACGCGCTCGTCACCCGAGCCCGGTCGGAGCCCGCAGAGGCCCGCGTGCTGCTTCGCGAGGCGCTCGGCCTCGTTCGCGGCGAGCCGCTGTGCGACGTTCCCGCGGAGGGCGGCGTCGCGCAGTGGCGCCGCGCGCTCGAGGAGAAGTGCCTCCAAGCCCAGCTGCTGCGGATCGACGCCGACATGGCCGCGGGCGCGACCGGTGAGCTCGTGCCAGAACTCGAGACGCTCGTGTCGGCCCATCCATTCGAGGAACGGATCTGGGGGCAGCTGATGCTGGCGCTGTATCGCTCCGGACGTCAGGCCGATGCGCTCGACGCGTTTGCCCGCGCGCGGCGCGCACTCGCCTCCGAGCTCGGCTTGGAGCCCGGCGAGCAGCTGCTCCGTCTGCAGACCCAGATGCTGCAGCACGAGCTCGACGGCGGGACCGAGCTCCTCGCTGCGCCGGAGCCCGTCGTCGCCACGGCAGAGCTCGTCGCGCCCGCGTCACCGGAGCCTCCGCGGCGGGCGTCCAATCTTCCCGCCGCCGTGACGAAGCTGGTCGGACGCGAACCGGAACTGGCCATCCTGCAGTCCCTGCTGACCGACGCGGACGTCCGAGTCGTGACGTTGATCGGTCCGGGTGGAGTCGGGAAGACCCGGCTCGCCATTGAGCTGGCACGGCGGATCGAGCCCGACTATCGCGACGGCGCCGTGTTCGTCCGGCTCGAGCGGCTCACCGACCCCGCCTTGGTCGCGGCCGAGATCGCGAGCGCCCTCGGGCATCGCGCCGGGACCGACGGCCCCGGAGCCGATGGGCTCGCGCGCTACCTGCGTGATCTGGAGCTGCTGCTCGTCATCGACAACTTCGAGCATCTGCTCCCCGCGGCCGTGCTCGTCTCCGAGCTGCTCGAGCTGACCCCGCAGATCAAGGTCCTCGTCTCGAGTCGAACGGCGTTGCGGATTCGCGGGGAGCGTCTGCTCACCGTCCAGCCGCTGGAGCTTCCGACGGGCGGATCCGACGACGAGATCGTGGCCAGTCCTGCGGTTCAGCTGTTCGTGGAGCGGGCACGGGCCGCCGAGGCTGGACTCGACCTCACTCCGGACAGCTACAGAACGATTGCCGCGATCTGCGAAGCGCTCGATGGCCTGCCCCTGGCGATCGAGCTCGCCGCCTCCCGCGCCCACCTCCTCACGCTCGAGGACATCCACGAGCAGCTGTCGCGCCCGCTCGTGATCGGGGAGCGCTCGCTCCGAGATCTGCCGGACCGCCACCAGACGCTCCGCGCCACGATCGGTTGGAGCTACGACCTGCTGAGCGAAGCGGCGCAGGCGGTGCTGCGCGCGGCCGGCGTATTCATCGGCGGGTTCACCCTGGCCGCACTCGAGGCCGTCGTTGGCCGAATGCCGGCGGACGAGCTGGCCGAGCTCCAGGAATCGAGCCTGGTCCGCCGCCAGGCGGACGCGCGACGGTTCGAGATGCTCGAGCTGGTGCGCGCGTTCGCACGCGAGAAATGCCAGGACGCCGGCGAGTCCGCGAACGTCGCGGCTCGCCACCGGCGCTATTTCGCTGAGCTGGCCGCGCCCGCCAGCGCCGAGTTCGACATCGGAGTCGAGGTCGGCCTGCTGTCGATCAGGCTGCGCGCCGAGCACGCGAACATCCGTGCCGCCTTCGACGACGCGGTCGCAAATGGCGACGAGGAATCGGCCACGATGCTGGCCCTCGCGCTCCGCCCGCTGTGGATCGCGGGCAACCTCCGGCAGGAGAGCATTGAGTTCGCGGAGCGCCTGCTCGGCCGTTTTTCCCTGTCCGGCCCCGATGAGCTGGCCCTGCTGCGCATCGTCGCGGCGCTCGAGCACGGCTCCGGGGAGTGGCAGCGACGCTTCGCCGACCGCGCCGCCGAGCTCGGCGATTCGGAGGCGCTGGGCGTGGCGACGGCGCAGCTGTTCGCGGTGGCGATCACGGCACGGGACCGCGAAGAGATGGCCCGGTTGCACCCAGTGCTGGAGTCGTTGATCTCCGACGAGACGAGCCCGCGCGTTCTCGGCTGGGTCTACTACTCGCTGTTCGGCGAGGCCTACCTCGACAACCGGTTCGAGCCGGCGTACGAAAATGCCTGCCTGAGCGTCGAGCGGGCCAGGGAGACGGGGCACAGCTACATGCTGGTGTGCGCGCTCGAGGCCAGGTTGCTCGCGCGCTCGGCGATGGACCGGGGGATCACTCAACCCGAGGTCGCCGAGGTATTCGAACTCGCGTGCAGCTACGGCGTCCACTCGGTCGTGGTCGCTGCGATCTGGTTCGTGGCCCGCTACGCGGCGGCTGTCGACCCCGAGAGCGCCCGACGCTGGCTGACGCTGGCGGAGCGCATCTCGACCGAGTTCGAGGCGGCCCCGTCGCTCGAGGAAGTGCTCCGCGCGGAGACGATGGAGGTGCTCGGGATCACCGATCTCGGTCCGCTGCTGGCGGCGGCGCCGCCGTTCGACCAGGCCACCGCGCTCGACGACGTCGCGGCATGGGTGGCCTCGCGCAGCCCCACCGAGGTCGCGCCCCGCGATCCCGTGCTGCGCCCGTGACCCGTTTCGCCGCTTTGGCCAGCCGAGCCGTCGAGGGTTGTACGCCCCTCGCTCGGAAGGTCTGGCGCCGAACGAGCGTCTAGCAGCGATAAGCGCAAGTCAGTGCTGCGCCCGGGGGCGTTGCCGGCCCCGCGGCACTCACTCGCGCTCACGACGAACACCTGGATAGGAGGAACACCATGAGGCACATCGCTGCCCGAATAGCGATAGCGCTCGCCGCTGGCTTGGCCGCCGTGGTAACGGCTTGGGCCGGACCGAGCGTTGCCGCGCCACGACTTGTGATCGCGCCGACCACGATCGCGCCGCTCGGCTGGCACGGCGTCCCAGCGAGCGCGGCCTCCGCGCGCCATCAGCTGGCTCGCGGACTGCCGAAGGGCGTAGCCCGGCTCGTGACGCGGGCGCATCCACAAGCCACTGCCGCGGTGAACGGAGCGCAGCACCTCTCATCAGACGCATTCGTGCTGCGCTCTGCCGGCGCAGCGCATCAGGTCATCGCGTCCTACCGCCGCGCGCATCACGCCTCGCACCTCGCCCTCGGAGCCGATGGAGTGATTTCGCGCCAGAAGCAGGGCCGCACCACGCGCTACGCGGTCGCCTGGCGACGCGGCGCCCGGGTCGGGCTCGTTCAGCTGCAGGTGCCGACTCGGATGCCCGACGGGCGTGCGCTCGCAATCGCGATGGCGAAGCTTCAGGACCAGGCGTTCCGGATCCCGACCCCGTCGACCGGATACGGGAAGATCGCGGCGCAGATCCATCCTGACGGGACCGTGTCAGCGGCGACGGCGCTCCAGGCGTTCGCGCTGTCGTACGGTGGGCTGCCCGGCGTCAAAGTGCCGCCCGGGACCGGATCGGTCCCCGACGCTGACGGCGTCGAGGCCACGTCCTGGGTGTTTCAGCACATGTCGCAGTACCCGCAGCGCACGCAGAACGCGATTGCGGCCAAGCTCGGGGTGACGCCCACGGGCAACACGGCCAGCGCACGCGTCGCAGCCGACGATTTCACCCCGAACGCAGACCTGACCGCGATCGCGAACGCGTGGGCCCGCACGTACCCCGGCAAGATGAGCACCGGCGCGTTGAAGTACACGATCAGCGCCGGCACGTCGACGGTCTTCGATGGAACCCACAGCGTCGCGGACGCGCTTCCGGTGGACGCCGGCGGTCATTACAACGTCGACGGTCCGACCTGCCGAATCAGGTTTCAGACGAGCAAGGACACGCCGGCTGCTGCGCAGTACATCTCCAAGACGCTCGCGCACGAGGTCTTCCACTGTTTCCAGTTCATGATCGCGGGTGCGCACTGGCGCGACCTTCCCGCCTGGACGCTCGAAGGCACGGCAGAATGGGCCGCGCTCACGGTGACCCAACCGGGATGGGATACGGCCTTCCCGGATGCCAGCAGTGGCTGGATGCGGGTCTACATGAGCAACCCGCAAACGCCGCTGTTCACGCGCACATACGATGCCGCGGGATTCTGGGGCCACGTGCAGGACACGTACGGGGACCTGTTCACGCGCGTCAAGAGCGCCCTGGTGGCCAATGGGAGCGACGCCATCTTCGCCGCCGTCGGCGGCAACGACGCCAACTTCCTCAACAGTTGGGCGTCGAGCATGGTCGATCGCCCCGGAGGAACCGCCGCCTGGCACCTGACCTCGCCGATCACGGCGCCCGACGGCAAGGGTGTGGCCCACGACAACATCACGTTCAGCGCGGGCAGCCCAATCACGCTGATCAACGCGGCGGCCTTCACGACCAAGCACTTCATCGTGCAGCCCAGCGCCGCGGGACCGCTCGTGCACATCAAGCTGAGCGGGCATCCGCGGGCCAGTCTGAAGCACGACTACACGGTCGAGCTCAAGGACGGGTGGTTCTGCATGGCTGGCGATCAGGCAGCCTGCCAGTGCCCGAGCGGGCAGCACGGCGAGGTCCCAGCGGGCTTCCACACCGACGGCGCGATGGAGCTCGAGGTCACGGGCGACCCGGGAACCGGGAGCAGCGGCAGCGTCGAGTACGCGAGCCTCAACAAGTTCTGTAAGGCCGTGTACAACGTTCCCTCTCCTGGTGCGGGGGCACGGGGGCATTGACACAGGTCCCGGCGCGAGCGGTCTTGCTCGCGCCGGGATCGGTCAACCGGCGCGCGCCAAGATCAGCCGGTCAGGCCGGGGATCCGTCAACCGACGCGCCGCCCGATCAGCCGCGCCCGATGTAGGGCATCTTCGTGGCCATCACGGTCAGGAACTCGACGTTCGCGTCGAGCGGCAGCTCGGCCATGTAGAGGACCGCGTCGGCCACGTGCCGGACATCCATGGTGGGTTCGGGCAGGCGCGAGCCGTCGGGCTGCAGCGCGCCCTGCTCGATTGCAGCGGTCAGTTCGGTGGCCGCGTTGCCCACGTCGATCTGGCCGCAGGCGATGTCGAACGCGCGGCCCTCGAGCGAGATAGCCTTGGTCAGCCCCGTGATCGCGTGCTTGGTGGCGGTGTAGGAGACCGCGCGCGGTCGCGGGACATGCGCCGAGATCGAGCCGTTGTTGATGATGCGCCCGCCGCCGGGGCTCTGCGTCCTCATCACGCGGAATGCCTCCTGCGCGCACAGAAAGCACCCGGTGAGGTTGGTGTCGACGACTGCCTGCCAGTCCTCGAGCGACACCTCATCGAAGGCGTCGCCAGGGCCGAACAGCCCGGCGTTGTTGAACAGCACGTCGACCCGGCCCCAGCGATCGACGACCGACGTGAACAGTCGCCGAACCGACCCGGCGTCCCTGACGTCGGTGGGCGCGATCAGCGCGTTCTCCGAACCGGCCGCCGTCTCGCGCAGCCGCTCCTCGCGCCGACCCGCCAGCGCGACCCGATAGCCGCCCTCAAGCAGTGCCCGAGCCACGGCCCGGCCGATGCCCGATCCAGCGCCGGTGACGATCGCGACCTTCATCGCTTCAGCGCGAGAGCAGCCCGCCCTCGACCGTGAGGCACTCGCCGGTGATGAACGACGCCGCGTCGGAGGCGAGCCAGGCGATCGCCTGGGCGACCTCTTCGGGCCGGCCCATCCGGCCCATCGGCACGAACCCCATCAGGCCCTCGCGGAAGCCCGGGAACCTCTCGAACGTCTCGTCCATCATCGGAGTGTCGATCGCGCCGGGACAGACCGCGTTGACCCGGATCCCGGCGGAGGCGTACTCCAGAGCCGCACTCTTGGTGAGGCCGATCACGCCGTGCTTCGAGGCGCTGTAGGGCGAGCCCGAGGGCGCGCCGCGCAGACCGAGCGTCGACGCCACGTTGACGATCGCGCCGCCGCCGTGCGCCACCATCGTGTCGATCTCCCGGCGCATCGCCAGCCAGGTGCCGCGCATGTTGATCGAGACCACGCGATCCCAGCGCTCCTCGTCGTAGAGATGGGTCTGGGCGTCGCCCGCGCCGACCCCGGCGCAGTTGGCGGCGCAGTCGAGCCGGCCGAAGCTCTCCACCGCGAACGCCACCAGCGCCTCGACCCCATCGCCGTCGCTCACGTCGGCGGCCATGAACACCGCGTCACCGCCGGCGTCGTTGAGACGACCGACGGTGGCGGCGCCGCCCTCCGCGTCGATGTCGGAGGCGACGACGCGCGCGCCCATCGCGGCAAACACCTCGGCCGTGGCCCGGCCGATGCCCGACGCCGCTCCGGTGACGAGCGCGACCCGGTCCTGAAGCTCGTAGTCCATCGCGCCGAGATCATCCCAGAGGGCCCTTGCTCGCAGGGGCGCGAGGCGCAAGAATCGAGGGCGTGCCCTGCCTGCTGGCATTGCTGGCGCTGATCTCGCCTCGACTGGTTCTGATCCTGCTGGCCATCTTCAGCAACGTGCTGAGCCACGCGTACCACAGCTGGGTCCTTCCGGTGCTCGGTTTCTTCCTGCTCCCGTGGACGACGCTCGCCTACGCCGCCTTCTGGGATTGGGGCCCGGGCCACCACGTGACCGGGTTCGAGTGGTTCTTCGTGGTCCTCGCGTTCGTGATCGATCTCGGCTCGTACTCGAGCGGCGACCGGGCCCGGCGCGCCCGCGGCTGACTCCGGCCCCCTCGGCTGACTCCGGCCCCCGCGGCTGACTCCCGCCCCTGCGCCGCCGCGTCTACGCCAGTCGCTTGCCGGTCAGCGCGGCATGCGCGGCGATCTCCTGGGCGTACCCCGGGAAGTCGCTCGCGGCAAGTTGCTGGGGGCCGTCGCAGAGCGCCGCCGCCGGATCATCGGCGATCTCCACGAGGAGCCCGTCGGCGCCGACCGCGGCCGCCGCCCGCGACAGCGGCCCGACCAGCCGGCGATCACCGGCAGCGTGGCTCGGGTCGACGATCACCGGCAGGTGCGTGTGGAGCTTCAGCCACGGCACCGAGCTCAGGTCCAGCGTGAACCGCGTCGCCGTCTCGAACGTGCGGATCCCGCGTTCGCACAGGATCACCGCCTCATTGCCCTCCTTGAGGATGTAGTCGGCGGCCATCAGCAGCTCCTCGACCGTCGACGACAGGCCGCGCTTGAGCAGGACGGGCTTGCCGAGCTTGCCCGCAACCTCGAGCAGCGCGTAGTTCTGCATATTGCGCGCGCCGATCTGGACGACGTCGGCGAAGGCTCCAATTGCCCCGGCGTGCTGAGTGTCGAGCAGTTCGGTAACGATGGGCAGCCCAGTCTCGGCCCGCGCCTCGGCCAGGATCTCCAGCCCCGGCACGCCCAGGCCCTTGAACGCGAACGGCGATGTGCGCGGCTTGAACGCGCCACCGCGCAGCATCGAAGCGCCACCGGCGGCGACGGCACGCGCCACCGCGAGGGTCTGCTCACGGGTCTCGACAGTGCACGGCCCTGCGATCAGGCAGAACGTCTCGCCGCCGCCGACCAGCCGCCCGGCGATCTCGAGCACGGTGGCGGAACGCTGACCGAGCTCCGAGGAGGCGAGCTTGTACGGCCGTGAGATGGGGACCACGCGGTCGACGCCCGGCATCCCCTCGATTCCGAGCTCGGCCACCCCCTCGGGATCACCGATTGCCCCGATCGCGGTGGTGAGCTCGCCCGGGAGCACGAGCACGTGCAGACGCTCGATCGACTCGAGCCGCGCCTTGACGTCTTCGATCTCCTCGGCGCTCGCCTCGGGTGTCATCACGATCATCAATGCATCGGGGACACTAGTGCCCCGTCCGGCAAGTTCGCTGGCATTCGAGGCGCCCCTGGCGGCGCCTGGCTTTGTCCTCGGACCCTCGTGTACCTCCAGTACACGTCGGGTCCTGCGTCCTCGCCAGGCATCCACCAGTGGCACCTCTCGGTGCAAACGAACCCACCGGACGCGACACTAGTCGCCGATGACGATCCGTTGGGACCCCATCCAGTACAGCCGGTACGCCGATCAGCGCTCGCGACCATTCTTCGACCTCGTCGCCCGCATCGGTGCCGCGTCGCCTGACGCCGTGGCCGACCTGGGCTGCGGCACCGGGGAGCTCACCGTCTCGCTCGCCCAGCGGTGGCCCGGCGCGTTGGTACAGGGGATCGACTCCTCGGCCGACATGATCGAGCGGGCCCCGCGGGAGCAGGGCGTCGAGTTCCGGCTGGGCACCGCTCAGGAGTTCGACGCCACCGGCATCGATGTGCTCATTTCCAACGCGCTGCTGCAGTGGGTCCCTGGACACGACGCGCTCCTGGTCCGGTGGGCCGAGCAGCTGGCCCCCGGGGGCTGGCTGGCATTTCAGGTGCCGTCGAACTTCAGCGCGCCGTCGCACCAACTGATGCGCCGGCTCGCCGATTCACCGCGGTGGCGAACGGCCCTGAGCGGCGTTCTGCGCGTCGCGCCAGTGGCCGAGCCATCCGACTACCTGGAGCTACTGGCCACCCGGGGGCTCGACGTCGAGGCGTGGCAGACCGAGTACCTGCACGTGCTCCAGGGTCCCGACCCGGTCCTCGGGTGGGTTCGCGGCACCGCCCTGCGCCCGGTCCTGAGCACGCTCTCCGACGACGACGCCGCCGAATTCTCGGCCGAGTATGCGTCCCTGCTGCGCGACGCGTACCCGCCGTGGCCGTATGGGACCGTGTTCGGGTTCCGGCGAACGTTTGTCGTCGCCCACAAGCCCTGACGGGCGCCGGCCGGCCACTCACCGCGAGCGGCCAGGCCGGCCACTCACGCCGAGCGGCCGGCCCCGCGCGACCCTCTACGGCTTGGGAACGGGATATTTGCTCTTCGGCCCGCTGCTCACGGTCAGGTTGACCTTCGCGCCGGCCTTGACCTTCTTCCCCGCCTTGGGGCTGGTCGAGATCACGTTGCCCTTGGCGACCTTGGACGACGCCTTCTGCTTGACCTTCCCGACGGTGCACCCCGCGGCGTTGATCGCGGCCTCGGCGGCGCTCTGCGACTGACCAACCACGTTCGGCACCGTGCACGACGCCTTGGCGCCACTTGAGACGGTCAGATTGACCTTCTTGCCCACCTTGGCCTTCTTGCCGGCCTTGGGGCTGGTCGAGATCACGTTCCCTGCGGGCACCGTGCTCGACTGCTTCTGCTTGATCGTCCCCACCTTGCAGCCAGCGGCGTTGATCGCGGCCTCGGCAGCGCTCTGCGACTGACCAACCACGTTCGGCACCGTGCACTGCTTCTTCACCTTCGGAGCCCCGCTCGAGATCTTCAGGTTGACCGCAGCGCCGGCCTTGCGCTTTGTGCCCGCCTTGGGGCTGGTCGAGATGATCTTCCCCTTCGCGACCGTCGGGGACTTCTGCTTGGTCACCGCACCGAGCGTGCAGTTGGCCTTCCTCAGCTTCTGCTTGGCCTGTTTCTTGGTCTTCCCGACCAGGTTCGGCACTTTGCAGTGCTTCTTGGCCGGCGCTGCCGCAACCGTCGTCGCGAGCAGTGCCAGCACGACGGCACACGCCACGAACACTGCGCCGAGCGACGACACCCGCCGTCTGCTGAACGTCCTCATAGTCAAACCCCAATCACCCCGTTGTCTGTGCTCCCGGTGAGCACCCCGGCGCGAGCATAGCGGCGCGCGCGGCGATCCACTGAGAAAAATTCCCTCGCGCGATATCGTGCGCGCATGTCGGATGAATCGATTCAGGCCCGGATCGAGTCACTGGTCCAGGAGGAGCACACGCTGATGTCGCGCGAGCAGGCCGACGACGACGCGGCGCTCGCCGAGGATCGCGACCGGCTCCAGCAGGTGTCCGTCGAGCTCGATCGCTGCTGGGACCTGCTCCGCCAGCGCCGAGCGCGGCGCGAATCGGGTGCGGATCCGGACGATGCACGGGCCCGGGACGCCGGCACGGTCG
This sequence comes from Solirubrobacteraceae bacterium, assembly GCA_036494115.1. Taxonomy (GTDB): domain Bacteria; phylum Actinomycetota; class Thermoleophilia; order Solirubrobacterales; family Solirubrobacteraceae; genus Palsa-465. The sequence continues at coordinate 36,293 of DASXOS010000063.1, forward strand.
AGAACTACCTGCAGTAGCCCCGTTCGACCTGAAAAGCGGTCAGTCCGCCACGATCACGTCGAGTCGCCGGGGACCGTGCACGCCGGCGACCCGCACCATCTCGATGTCGACCGTCGCCGACGGACCGGAGATGAAGGTCAGCGGCCGCGTCGGCTCGAGCCGTGCAATCGCCTCGGGCACCGAGGGCGCGATCTGCTCGGGGCGGACCACGCACAGCAGGTAGTCGGGGACGAGCGACAGGATCCGCCGACCCATCCCCGGGCCCCCGTCGAGCACGATCGTCCCGGTCTCGGCGATCGCCACGGCGCAGGTGCTGATCGTGCCGTCGGCCTCGTCGAGCTCTTGGGGCGAGAGGGGTGGCGAGTCGCGCAGCGGCTCGGCGTCGGTCAGCCACGCCTCCGGGAGCCCGTCCGGCACCACCAGCCGGCGGACGCTCCGCCCGGCGAGCACCTCGCGGACGGCGCCGTCGAGCTCGCCAGCCCCGACCCGCCGACACGTGGCGTCATAGTGCTTCAGCCGGTCGACGAACAGCTCCACGCCGCCGCTCCCGCTCACGCGGTAGTCGCGCGGGATTTCGATCGCCGATGCCGCCGCGGCGCCGGTCGCGGCACGGATCCGCCCCAGAACCTCCGCACGTGCGCTCACCCTCCGCCTCCGAGCACCGACCGGGCGCTCACCCTCGGGCTCCGTCATGCTCGCGCACCCACCAGTCGCGGAACGATTCCTGGGGCGGCTCGGGCAGGTCGCGGACCGCCGTCCACTGCGCCACCGGCGGCGGCCCGCCACGCCGCAGCAGCCGCATCACCGGCGCCAGCCGGACGGCGCGCGTCCATCGCCGCCGGCCGCGCATGCTGAACGCCGCCGCACCGAACAGCGCGTCCTGCGCGCGGTGCCGGACCGCTCTCACAGCGTCGCGGCGCAGCTTCACGAGCAGGCTCGGAATGTCGATCTTGACCGGGCAGACCTCGTAGCAGTAGCCGCACAGCGACGAGGCGAACGGCAGCGTCGAGGCATGCTCGACGCCGACCAGCTGGGGCGTGAGCACCGCGCCGATCGGGCCCGGATACGTCGCGCCGTAGGCATGGCCGCCGGTGCGCTCGTACACCGGGCACACGTTCAGGCAGGCCGAGCAGCGGATGCAGCGCAGCGCCTGGCGCCCGAGCTCGTCCGCCAGCACGTTCGTGCGCCCGTTGTCGAGCAGCACGATGTGCACCTCCTGCGGGCCATCGCCGGGCGTCACACCCGTCCACAGGGAGTTGTACGGGTTCATCCGCTCGCCGGTCGAGGAACGCGGGAGGAGTTGCAGGAACACCTCGAGGTCGCGGAACGTCGGCAGCAGCTTCTCGATCCCCACCACGGAGATGAGCGTCCGGGGCAGGGTCAGGCACATGCGGCCATTGCCCTCGGACTCGGCGACGAGCAGCGACCCCGTCTCGGCGATCGCGAAGTTGGCGCCGCTGATCGCAACCCGCGCGTCGAGGAACTTGCGGCGCAGATGTCGGCGTGCGGCCTCGGCCAGCTGCTGCGGGTCGTCGGAGAGATCCGCCGGCGCGTCGGGCATCTCGCGCAGGAAGATCTCGCGGATCTCGGCCCGGTTCTTGTGGATCGCCGGCACCAGCACGTGGCTCGGGCGGTCGTGGCCGAGCTGCACGATCAGCTCGGCCAGATCGGTCTCGTAGGCCTCGATGCCGCGCCTCCCGAGGGCAGCGTCGAGCCCCAGCTCCTCTGTGGTCAGCGACTTGACCTTGATCACTTCGCGTTCGCCGGTCGCGGCCACGAGCGACGCGATCAGAGCATTCGCCTCTTCGGCGTCCCGAGCCCAGTGCACCTGGGCTCCGCGGGCCACCGCCGCCCCCTCGAACTGCTCGAGATAGCCGTCCAGGCCGCGCAGGACCTCGTCCTTGATCGCCGCGCCCGCGGACCGCAGCTCCTGCCAGTCGGGCACCTCTCCCACGATCCGCCCCCGCCGCTCCCGGATCGTGCTCGTCGCACCGCGGATGTTGCGCCGCAGCTGCGAGTCGGCCACCGCGCGAGCGGCGTTCCTGGGAAACGGCGGGTCGTCGACCCAGATCGTCTCTCCACCGGGCACCGGGCCCGGACTCACGCCGCGCGCTCCGTGCTGCTCACGCCGCGCGCTCCGTGCTGGCCAGGATCTCCGCCAGATGCAATGTCTCCACGCCGGCGCGGATCCGGCGCAGGCCGCCGCCGATGTGCATCAGGCACGAGCGGTCGCCCGCACACAGGATCTCGGCGCCGCTGTCGATCACGGCGTCCATCTTGTCGGCGAGCATCGCCGCTGAGACATCGACGTTCTTGACCGCGAACGTGCCCCCGAACCCACAGCACTCATCCGCGCGCTCGAGCTCCATCAGCTCGAGTCCGCGCACCCCTCGCAACAGCCGCTGGGGCCGATCACCCACGCCGAGCAGCCGCACCGAGTGGCACGTCGGGTGGTAGGCCACGCGGTGGGGAAAGTAGGCGCCCACGTGCTCGGTGCCGAGCACGTCGACCAGGAACTGGGACAGCTCGTAGGTCCTCCCTGCGACTGCCTCGGCCCGCGCGGCGAGCGCCTCGTCCCCGGCATCCCGCGCGATCATCGGGTGCTGGTGGCGGATGCTGGCCACGCACGAGGCGGACGGCACCACCACCGCGTCGTACTCCGAGAACACGTTCACGTGGCGGCGCACCAGATCGACCTCGAAGTAGCCGCTGTTCGTGTGCATCTGCCCGCAACAGGTCTGCTCGAGCGGGAACTCCACCGGCTGCCCGAGGCGCTCGAGCAGGCGCACGGTGGCGCGGCCGGCATCGGGGAACAACGCGTCGACCAGGCAGGTGGTGAACAGCGCGACGTTCACCGCGGGGTCGCGTTCATTCTGGCTCCCATCTGAGGCTGCCGATCCGCAGCGAGTCGTCGCCGTCGTGCTCGGGGACCGTCGCGGATTCACGCGCCGCAGCAGCGCCAACACCAGCTTCGGGCGGATCATCGAGGAAGTCCGCTGAGGGGACGAAGAACAGGTTGCCGGTGATCGCCGTCGAGAAGTCGAGGATGCGGTCGTAGGTACCTCGCGGTTTGCCAATGAACATGTTCGTCAGCATCTGCTCGATGACGTCCGGGTGCCGGGCGTAGCCGATGAAGTAGGTCCCGAACTCGCCGGCGCCAACCCGGCCGAACGGCATGTTGAAGCGCATGATCTGACGTTGCTCGCCGTTTTCGTCCTCGATCACGGTCAGCGCGATGTGCGCGTTGTCCGGCTTGTCCTCGTCGGAGAACTCGAGGTCGCTCAACTTCGTCCGCCCCATCGCGCGCTCCTGTTCCTCGGTCGAAAGCGCGTCCCAGCCGGCCATGTCGTGCACGTACTTCTGGATCACGACATAGCTGCCCTGAGCGAATGCCGGATCATCGTCGCCGATCAGCACCGCGTCGTCGGCCGCTGCGCCCTCCGGGTTCTCCGTCCCGTCCACAAACCCGAGCAGGTCGCGCTCGTCGAACGAGCGAAAGCCGTGGACCTCGTCGATGACGTCGGCCACGCCGGCGAGCCGCTCCGTGAGACGCTGCGCGAGCTCGAAGCACAAATCGAGCCGATGAGCCCGGAGGTGGAACAGCAGGTCGCCCGGCGTCGCCGGCGCGACGTGCGAGTCTCCGTCGAAGCCGGGAAACGGGTGCAGCGCCGACGGGCGCGGCGTCCCAAACATGCGGTCCCACAGATCCGAGCCGATCCCGGTCACGCAGGTGAGCTCGCCCTCGGGGAGCCGGAAGCCGACGGAGCGTTTCAGGCCGCTGACGTCCGCGAGCACGTCGCGTACCGCGTCCTCCCCGCCTGGGCGCACGGTCAGCACCAGGAAGATCGCCGACTCGGTGATCGGCGTCAGCACAGCTTGGGGTTCGGGCACGCGGCCCAGACCCTACTGCGCGTGGGAAGTGGCTAACGCCGAGTACAGAGCAGTTGCGCGCGGTAGTGTCCGCTCTGGACCGTCCATCCACTTCTCACGGGGGATCGCCGAACATGACCTGGAAACCGGACCCGACGTTCTATCCGTCGCCCCGCAGCGCCGCCGCCGCCCCCGCCGAGGAGCTCGCCTACGTGGTCACGCTCAACGTGGGCGCGAACGGCAACCAGCGGCCGGACGCGCTGAACGTGGTCGACGTCAACCCGACCTCGGGCAGCAACGGCTCCCGGGTCGGGCGGCTCGAGATGCCGAACGTCGGCGACGAGCTCCACCACTTCGGTTGGAACGCCTGCTCCTCGGCGCTGTGCCCGTGGGCCCCGCACCCTCACGTCGAGCGGCGCTACTTCCTCGTGCCCGGTCTGCGCAGCTCGCGGATCCACGTGGTCGACGTCAAGGACGATCCGGTCAACCCGAAGCTCGCCAAGGTGATCGATGCCGATCAGCTGGCTGGGCGGACCGGCTACAGCCGGCCTCACACGATCCACTGCGGCCCCGACGGGATCTACGTGAGCGCGCTGGGCGCTCCCGACGGCGACGGGCCGGGCGGCGTGGCGCTGCTCGACCACGACGACTTCGACCCGCTGGGCCGCTGGGAGGTCGACCGCGGGCCGCAGGAGCTCGCCTACGACGTGTGGTGGAACATCGGCTACGACACGCTGCTGACCAGCGAATGGGGCACGCCCAACATGGTCGAGAACGGAGTCGTGCCCGAGTTGCTCCTGGGCGGCAAGTACGGCCACCACCTCCACGTGTGGGACCTCCGCCGCCGGCGTCACACCCAGGCGATCGACCTGGGCGCCGAGCAGCAGATGGTGCTCGAGCTACGGCCCGCCCACGACCCCACCAAGCCGTACGGGTTCGTCGGTGTGGTCGTCTCCACTGCCGACCTGTCGGCGTCGGTCTGGCTGTGGCGGAAGGACAATGGGTCGGTCGGCGCCAAGAAGGTGATCGAGGTCCCGGCCGAGCCCGCGGAGACCGAACAGCTGCCGCCGGCGCTGCAGCCATTCGGAGCCGTGCCGCCGCTGATCACCGACATCGCGCTGTCCCTCGACGACCAGTACCTGTACGTGTCGTGCTGGGGCACGGGCGAGCTCAAGCGCTACGACGTCTCCGATCCCGACAACCCACGCGAGGCGGGCTCGGTCCACCTCGGCGGGATCGTGCGACGCACCGCGCACCCCGCGGCGGGGCCGGCCAACGGCGGGCCGCAGATGGTCGAGGTCAGCCGCGACGGCAAACGGGTCTATTTGACGAACTCGCTCTATGCCTCGTGGGACGCCCAGTTCTATCCCGAGGGAATCAAGGGCTGGATGGTCAAGCTCGACTCCGAGCCGAATGGGCCTTTCGCGCTCGATCCCGACTTCTACGTCGAGTTCGATGCCGACGAGCGGCCCCACCAGATCCGCCTGCAGGGCGGCGACGCCTCCTCTGACTCGTACTGCTTCCCGTGATCAGCCACTCCGGCGTCTGGGTGACGCTGATCGTGCTCGGCGTCTACCACGGTCTCAACCCCGCGATGGGGTGGCTGTTCGCGGTCTCGCAAGGCATGCAGCAGCGCAGCCGCAAGGCGTTGCTGCGGTCGCTGGTCCCGATCGCCGTCGGCCACGAGCTCTCGATCGCGCTGATCGCGGCCCTCGTGCTCGGCGCCAGCGCCGTGATCTCGGCGGCGGCGCTCCATTTCGCGGCGGCGGGCATCCTGCTCGCGTTCGGGATCTTCCGCTTCGTCAAGCCGCGGGCGCACTGGCGCTGGACGACGATGCGGGTGCGTGACCGTGAGCTCACGCTGTGGTCGTTCCTGATGTCCACCGCGCACGGCGCCGGGATCATGGTGGCGCCGGTCCTGATCGGACTGGAGGGCGTCGCCAAGGCCTCGGCGCCGGTGAAGAAGGCCGATCAATCCGACGTGGGGATGCTGGCGCACGTACCCCTCGTCCCCAGCGGGATCGGGATCGCGCTGCACGTGCTCACGATGGCCCTGGTGATGGGCCTGATCGCGATCATCGTCTACGAGAAGCTCGGCCTCGAGGTACTCAAGCGGGCGTGGATCAACACCGACCGTCTGTGGGCCTCGACCTTCATCGCGGCTGCCGCCGTGACGTTGTTCTCCGCGGCGTAGAGGACGACTGTCTGGCGCAGCGCGCCGGCGACAGCGACGATCCGGATCCGCCCGCTCCGGTGCACCGGGAGCTCGTAGACGCGCCCACGCTTAAGCTTCCGGCGCTCGAGGCGATGGCCGTTCGCGAACACGGTCACTCGCGCCGGTCGCCGGACCGACACGAGCAGTCGGCCCTGAGTCAGTATGAGGACCCGGAACAGCCGCGCCGGATGGCTGGGGTCCGCCGTGGTCTTCGGCGCAGTCGCGGCGCGGCCCGGGCCCGCCGGCACGCCAAGCCCGATGACAGCTGCCGCGATCGTGAGCATCCAACGTCGCCCCGCCACCATGGTCATGCGATTTTCTCCGAATAGCGACGGTTTCCTCAGTCTCACGCCAGCGTCGGCCCAGAAACTCAGCCGCCCTCGACGTACTTCTTGAGCTCGCCGGCGCGGGCGCCGGCCAGCATGTCGCGCAGGACGCCCACGAGCGGACCGCGGATCACCATGCCGAGCATGCGGCCCAGGTCGGCCTCGATCGCATAGGTGGCGCGGGTGCGGTCGCCGCCGAGATCCGCAAGTGTCCAACTGCCGACCACAGACTTGAGGTCGCCCTTCTCCTGCTTCCAGGTGAGGCTGGTCGGGCCGTCGTAGGTGAACCGGACGATCGACGTCACCGTCCTCACCTTGGCGTCGGTCTCGACCTCGCACTGAACGGCGCGACCCTCGCCGTCGCGCTCGATCGCGTCCATGGCTTTGACGCCGCCCTGCCACTCGGGCGCCTTGACGACGTCCTCAACCGCTTCCCAGACCTGCTGCAGCGGCGCATCGATCTCCGCCGTCGAGGTCCCGCTGATCGCCATGCTCCACCTCCGCTTGCTTGGTTGGCGCGACCCTACAGGCTTGACCTACCTAATGATCTTAGGTACAGTCCTATGCCTAATAGGAATCCGCTTCTTGGAGGACCCGCATGCAGACCAAGACCGTTACCCCCAACCTCACCCAGCTCACCCGGCTGCGCTTCGTCAACGCCTTTCTCGTCCGTGAGGACGATGGATTCACGCTCGTCGACACCACCGTCAAGGGCGCCGGCGATGACCTGATCGCCGCCGCGCAGGCGGCGGGCGGGGAGCTGCGCCGGATCGCGCTCACGCATGGCCACGGCGACCACGCCGGCTCGGTCGATGAGCTCAAGCAGCGGCTCGGCGACTCCGTCGAGGTGCTCATGCCCGAGCTCGACGCGCGCATTCACGACGGCGAGCAGATTGTCGAGGGGAAGCTCCCCGGCTCGTGGCCGGACCTGAAGACCAAGCCCGACACCCGGATCAACGGGGGCGACCGCGTCGGCAGCCTCGAGATCGTCGCGAGCCCGGGCCACACCCCCGGTCACGTTTCGTTCCACGACACCCGGGACCGCTCGCTGATCATCGGCGACACGTTCACCACGGTCGGCGGTGCCGCCGTCTCGAGCCATTTCTACCTGCGCTTTCCCCTCGCCTACATGGCCACGTGGGACAAGCCGAAGGACCTCGAGTCGGCGCGGACGCTCCGTGCACTTGATCCCGCGCTGATCGTCGTCGGCCATGGCCAGCCAGTGCGCAACCCGGGCGCTGCCATGAACGCGGCAATCGCCCGCGCGGAGCGCAAGCAGCGCTGATGCCGCGCGTCGGGCTCGATCCGGACGCCGTCGTCGACGCTGCCGCGCGCATCGCGGACACCGACGGGCTCGAGGCGGTCACGCTCGCCCGGCTCGCGGCGGATCTCGGCGTTCGTCCGCCCTCGCTCTATGTCCACGTCAGCGGGCTGGCGGACCTCCACGCCCGCCTCGGCGCACGCGGCGCGCGCGAGCTGGCCGACGAGCTTCAACTGTCGGCGGCTGGGCGCGCCGGCCGTGAGGCGCTCGACGCGATCGGCTACGCCTACCGCGACTATGCCACCGAGCACCCCGGGAGTTACGAGGCGCTCCAGCGGCTACCCGGTTCCAGCGATGCCGACCTGTCGGCGGCCACGGCCGTCGTCGATGTCGTCCTCGCCGTGCTGCGCGGATACGGAATCGAAGGCGGCGAGGCGATCCACGCCACCCGGATCATCCGCAGCGCGTTCCACGGCTTCGTCACCCTCGAGCGCGTCGGCGGGTTCGCGATCCCGCTCGAGCTCGACGAGACGTTCGCCCGGCTGCTGGCGACGCTCGACCAGGGATTGCGGACGGCCTAACGTTCAGCATCGATGGCGAGCGCCTATACCCACATCACGCATGACCGCGGCGAGGACGTGGTCGCGATCGAGGAGCCGCTAGAGATCCGGGTGGACAACGAGCCGCTCGCGGTCACGATGCGCACACCGGGTCACGACGAGGAACTGGCCCTGGGCTTCCTGTTCACCGAGGGCCTGATCGACGGCCCGCGCGCCGCCGGCCTCACCGCGGACCTGGCCGCGAACACGATCGAGGTGGCGGGGCCGTTGCTCGGCGATCCCAGCCGCCGCCGCTTCTACACCACGTCGTCGTGCGGGGTGTGCGGCAAGGGGGCGCTCGAGGAGGTCGCGGTGGCGAGCCGGCCGCTCCCGCGCGGCCCGGTCGTCGCGCGCGAGCTGATCGCGTCGCTGCCCGACCGGCTCGAGCAGCCGGGATTCGAGCGAACCGGCGGCCTGCACGCCACCGGGCTGTTCGAGCCGGGCGGGGAGCTGCTCTGGGCGCGCGAGGACGTGGGACGCCACAACGCCATGGACAAGGTGGTCGGCCGCGCACTGCTTGAGGGCCGCCTGCCGCTCGGCGAGCGGATGCTGTGCGTCAGCGGGCGGCTGTCGTTCGAGCTCGCCCAGAAGGCCGCGGTCGCCGGCGCCCCGATCCTGGTCGGGGTCGGCGCGCCCAGCTCGCTGGCGATCTCGCTCGCCGACGACCGTGGGATGACGCTGTGCGGATTCGCCCGGCGAGGGAACGTGAACGTGTACTCCCACCCCCACCGGATCGCCGGATAGTCGCGGCGTTCGGCGGCGCTCCGGCTCGGTGGCTGTGGCGTTCTTCGGGCGCCGCTCGGCTGGCGGGCATGGGTCGGAAACGGCGCATAGAAGGGAGGGGGGCCGCCCGGGTTCCCGATCTACGACCACAGCTCGACAAACCCGGCGCGCCGCCAGGCGATTGTCGAACTAGGTGCGTCGTGGAGCAATAGCTCGTCACTCGGCGTAGCGCGCGAAGGATTTGTCGAGCTGTTGTCGTTCCCGCGTCCGCCGGCCAGCGCGGTCGGCAAGGCGCCGCCCGGCGCCCGCCGGCGCCCGCGGGCGCCGCCGGCGCCGGCCGATCGAAGCTACGAACCGGACACCAGCGCCACCAGGCGCTCGAGATCCTCCTCCGAGGACCAGGCGCCGACCGACGCCCTGACGAGGTCGAACGCCGGGATGCTGCGTACGACGATCCCCGCCGCGGCCAGGCGCGCGACCTCGTCGTCGGCGTTGTCGGTCTTCCAGGAGACGAGCGTGGAGCGGCCCCGCGGACCAACCTCGAGACCATGCTCGGCCAGCCGCTCGGCCAGGCTCGCGGCGAGCGACGCCGCCCGCTCGTGAACCCAGTCCCAGCCGGCCTCGGCAAAGACGCCGAGCGAGGCGAGCGCGTACGCGCTGCGCAGCCCGGATGGAAATCCATGGTCCAGGCGGCGCACGCCCTCCGCGGGCTCGAATCCGAGCGGCTCGTGCGGATCGGCGAGCGAGCCGTATCCCGGCCAGGGCACGACCAGCTCGTCGAGGCGCTCGGGCCGGACGTACAGGCAGCCGCTGCCCTCCGGGCCGCACAGCCACTTCTGCCCGGAGGCGGCGTAGTAGTCGCATCCCAGGGCCTTGACGTCGACCGGGACCGCGCCGATCGCCTGAGCGGCATCGAGCAGGAAGGGAACGCCCGTGTCCGCGAGCGCGTCGGTGTCCATCACCCGGCCGCTGACCCACGAGACGTGCGAACAGGCGACGAGCTTGGTCGCCGGCCCCACCTCCCCCGGAAGCTCGGCAAACGGGACGGTCCGGACCGAGATCCCGAACCGGACGCGGGCGCGGCCGAGCGGCGCGAGCAACCCCGGATGCTCCTCCTCTGAGGTCAGCACCTCGTCGCCCTCGCCGAGGCGAAGACCCGCGATCACCGTGTTGACGCCGTCGGTGGTCGAGCCGGTGAGGGCAACCTCGGAGCTGTCGCAGCCGAGCACGCCGGCATACGCCTCCCGCATCTGCGTGGCCAGCCCCATGAGGCCGTCGAAGTACGGGCGCCCGCACCGGCCCTGGCTGACCTCGAGCTCGATCCGCTCACGGACCGCGTTGGCGGCTTGACGCGGCACCGGTCCCTCGGTGCCCGCGTTCAGATAGATGAGGCGCTCGAAGACCGGGAACTGAGCGCGGAAGGCGGCGGGATCGGTCATCGACCCGCACCCTATCGACCAGCGATCCTCAGCCTCCGACGGGCAGCCCCGCCTTGCGGCACTGCACCGCGATCGCCCTGCCCTCGACGTCCGTGAACTGCGCGCCGTTGCTCACCGACGAACACAGGACACGCGCCTGCTGGCCGCACTTGTAGATCTCGGCGCCGCCGATCGTGGTCGGGAATTTCACGTCGACGCAGCCGCCCGCGGTCTTGTGCTCGGTGGTCGAAACCGAGACGACCAGCGCCACCACGAGCGCCGCCATGACCGCCAGCAGCGACCCGATGATCCAGCGCTCGCGGAGGTTGAGGTGATAGCGGGGACGCCGCAGCTGCTCGGCGTGCCCGGGCGGTAGGACCAGCATTGCAGCCCCAGTCTACGAACCGTCTCTCAGCCGGACTTCTGCTTGCTGGAGGCCTTGGACTTGCCGCCGCTGCCGGACTTCGATTTGCCGCTGTTGCCGGACTTCGACTTGCCGCGGTCGTCGGACTTGGACTTGCCGGTTGATTTGGCCTCGCCCTCCGACCCTGAAGCGCCGTCGGACTTCTCGTCGCTGTCGGACTCCGAGTCGCCGCCGGACTCCTCGCCGCCGTCTGACCCCGAATCACCGCCGGATTCCTCGTCCTCGTCCATCTCGGCGAGGTCCTTCTTGAGCACCTTGCCCGTCGGGTTTCGAGGCAGCTCGTCGAGGAACACCACCTCGCGCGGGACCTTGTAGTTGGCCAGGTTGTCCTTGACGTAGGACTTGACCTCGTCCTCGCTCAGCTCCTGCCCGCCGTGGAGCACGACGAACGCCTTCAGCCGCTGACCGAACTTCTCGTCGTCGACGCCGAGCGCCGCCGCCTCCTCGATCGATTCGTGCGCGGAGAGCAGCTCCTCGACCTCAGCCGGGAACACGTTCTCGCCTCCGGAGACGATCATCTCGTCGTCGCGACCGTCGATGAACAGCCGCCCGTTGTCGTCGAAGTGGCCGACGTCGCCGGATGAGATCAGCCCCTCGATCGACTCCTTGTTGTCGCCGCCGGTGTAGCCCTCGAACTGCGAGAGGTTGCCGACGAAGATCCGACCGCTCTCACCGGCGGGCAGCTCCTTGCCGTCCTCGTCGAGGATCTTCACCACCGAACCGCGCACGACCTTGCCGACCGAGGCCGGGTCGGCCTCCTGGTCCTCCGGCGTGGCGATCGTCGCGTAGGCGACCTCGGTCGACCCGTACAGGTTGTAGACCACGGGCCCGAAGGCCTTCGTGGCCCGCTTGGTCAGATCGGCGCCGAGCGCCGAGCCGCTGACGAAGATGATTCGCAGCTTCGAGAGGTCACGCTTCTTGATCTCATCCTCGCCCAGATCGACGATTCGCTGGAGCATCACGGGCACCACGACCAGTGCCGTCGCACCGTGCTCCTCGAGACTGTCGAGCGTCTTCTCCGGGTCGAAGCGCCGGCGGATCACGAGCGTCGAGCCGAGGCCGATCCCGACCAGCGCCTGCATGAAACCGAGGGCGTGGAACATCGGCACGGGGAGCTCGGTCACTTCCCGCGCCTTGAACGGGACCTTGCTGAGCAGACCGCCCAGCAGGGAGAGCGAACGCGGCTCGGAACGGGGGGCGCCCTTCGGCGTGCCGGTCGTGCCACTGGTGAGGATCGTGATCCGGGGTGACTCGCCCGGCTTCGGCGGGGTACTCGTATCGCCCTTCTTGAGCAGGCCCTCGATCGTGTCCTCGGGGGAGTCGGAGTCGTCCTCGGTCCAAGCGCGCCAGCGACCCCGCGGCGGCTCGGAGTCGCCGAGCATCTCGGCGTACTCGTCGTCGTACACGAGCAGATCCGTGCCCTCCCGCTCCGCGACCTCGCGGATCTGCGGGCCGGCGAATGAGGTATTCAGAAGGATGACGCGGGCGCCGCACTTCGCCGCGGCGAACAGCGCGTCGAGGAAGCCGCGGTGATTGCGGACCAGAATCGCCACGCCTTCGCCGGGCTCGAGCCCACCCTCGCGCCAGGCGTTGGCCAGTGCGTTGGAACGCTGGTCGAGCTCCTTGTAGGAGACCTCGCCGCGTTCGTCGATCACTGCCGTGCGGTCGCCGTGGCGGATCGCGCCAGCCGAGATCGCTCCGCCGAGCAGCCCGAACCGCTCGAACGCCAGAAGCGTCTTCGCCACGCGATGGGGCAGTTCGATCGGTCCCACCATCCCACTGCGGACACAGAGCGCGGCGAAGTACGCCTCGTCACCGAAGCGCTCTACGAGTCTTCCGGCATCCGACAGGATGCCCATCACGTCGAGATCTACGATCGCTATCTCCTCCTCAGGACTGACACTGATACTTCCGCGAAAGCGGTCAGCCTAAGCGATTTTTTGGTGCGGGGCCTCAGATCTGGGGCGTTCTGTGGTTCGGGTGGCTACTGCTGGGTAGTACGGAAATCCATGATGGGGCAACTGGTCACGCTGCCGCTTCGCATCAGCGCACGCACAGCGTCGCTGATGCTGCGTGGAACCGAGGCCGTGGTGACACGTGCACTCGCCCTCGCCGGCCGTCCGATGACGGACGAGCCACAGGCCACGCCGGAGCCGCCACCGCCGCCCCCTTCGAGGCCCCGGCCGCGCCGCGAGCCGCCGCGCCAGCGCCAACGGCAAGGCGAGCCGGCGCCGCACGAGCCACCCGCGCCACCGCACGAGCCACCCCCGCCGCCGGCCGAGCCACCGCCGCCGGCCGAGCCCCCGGCGGTCGCCGCCGAAACGTCCCCCCCCGAAGTCGAAACTGCTCCCGAGCCGGATCCCCTGATCGAGGAACCCAGGCACGTCTCCGAAGAGGTCGAGCTC
>DASXOS010000064.1:0-16672 GCA_036494115.1 Solirubrobacteraceae bacterium
CCGTGACGACGGTCGACGTCGTGTCCTTGATGCCCACGATCTCGACGGTCTCGCCGGTCTTGATGATGCCCTGCTCCACGCGGCCGGTGGCCACCGTGCCGCGGCCCGTGATCGAGAACACGTCCTCGACCGGCATCAGGAACGGCTTGTCCAGGTCACGTACGGGCTCGGGGATGTAGGTATCAAGCGCATCCGCGAGCTCGAGGATCTTGGCCTCGTACTCCTCGTCGCCCTCGAGTGCCTTCAGCGCCGAGCCCGCGACGAACGGGATGTCGTCGCCGGGGAACTCGTACTCCGAGAGCAGGTCGCGGATCTCGACCTCGACGAGCTCGAGGAGCTCTGGGTCGTCGACCATGTCGACCTTGTTGAGGAACACGACGATGTAGGGAACGCCGACCTGGCGGGCCAGCAGGATGTGCTCGCGCGTCTGGGGCATGGCGCCATCAGCAGCCGAGACGACCAGGATCGCGCCGTCCATCTGCGCCGCACCCGTGATCATGTTCTTCACGTAGTCCGCGTGACCGGGGCAGTCGACGTGCGCGTAGTGACGGTTGGGGGTCTCGTATTCAACGTGTGAGGTCGCGATCGTGATCCCGCGCGCCTTCTCCTCGGGAGCGTTGTCGATCGATTCGAACGACCGCACCTCGGTGCCGCCGCCGAACTTCTCGTTCAGCACCTTGGTGATCGCGGCGGTCAGCGTCGTCTTGCCATGGTCGATGTGACCGATGGTCCCGACGTTGACATGGGGCTTATCGCGCTCGAACTTGGCTTTCGCCACTTTGGTGTCGCTCCTTCTTTTTCAGTAGTTGCGTTCGTCTCAGGACGAACCTATTCAGGATATAAAGTTCCGTCTGCCGCTGCTGCTAGGGCACGGTTAGGCGGGTTGCAGCTCGCCGACGATCTTCTCGGCGATGTTCGCCGGGACCTCGTCGTAGCGTTCGAACTGCATGGTGTAAGTCGCCCGTCCCTGGGTGTTTGATCGGACATCCGTGGCGTAACCGAACATCTCGGCGAGAGGCACGAACGCACTCACGACCTGTGCGTTTCCGCGCTGCTCCATGCCCTGCACCTGGCCACGCCGGCGGTTGAGATCGCCGATCACGTCTCCCATGAACTCCTCGGGCGTGACGACCTCCACGGCGAAGATCGGCTCGAGCAGCACAGGCTTGGCCCGCTGCACCGCCGCCTTCAGCGCCAGCGACCCGGCGACCTTGAACGCGATCTCCGAGGAGTCCGTGTCGTGGTACTTGCCGTCGTTCAGGGTCACGCGCACGTCGACCATCGGGTAGCCGGCGCGCGGCCCGTTCTCGAGTGCCTCCTCGACGCCCTTCTCGACGGCCGGGATGAACTCGGTCGGGATCGCCCCGCCCTTGATCTTGTTGACGAAGTCGAAGCCCTCGCCGGGGGCCGGCTCGACGTCGATGTAGACGATGCCGTACTGACCCGAGCCGCCGGTCTGGCGGACGAAGCGGCCCTCGATCTTCTCCGCGGTGCCACGGATCGTCTCCCGGTAGGAGACCTGCGGCCGGCCGACGTTGGCGTCGACCTTGTACTCGCGCAGCATCCGGTCGACCAGCACCTCGAGGTGCAGCTCGCCCATCCCGGAGATCTCGGTCTGGCCGGTCTCCTCGTTGGTGCGGACCTGGAAGGTCGGGTCCTCCTCGGCGAGGCGGCCCAGCGCCGTGGACATCTTCTCCTGGTCGGCCTTGGTCTTCGGCTCGATCGCGACCTTGATCACTGGCTCGGGGAACACGATCGTCTCGAGCTTGATCGGCTTGTCGGGAGCGGCGAGCGTGTCGCCGGTCACGACCTGCTTGATCCCGACCGCGGCGGCGATGTCGCCGGCGTAGACCTCCTTGACCTCCTCACGCTCGTTCGCGTGCATCATCAGGATCCGGCCGATGCGCTCGGTCCGGCCCGTGTTGACGTTGAGCACGCGCGAGCCCGCCTCCAGACGGCCGGAGTACACCCGGAAGTAGGTGAGCTTGCCGACGTAGGGGTCGGCCATGATCTTGAACGCCAGCGCCGCGAACGGCTCATCGTCGGCCGCCCTGCGCACGGCGGTCATCTCATCGCCGTTGTCCGAGCCCTTGGCCGGCTCGATGCCCTCCACCGGCGGCACCTCGAGCGGGCTCGGGAGATAGTCGATGACGGCGTCGAGCAAGGGCTGGACGCCCTTGTTCTTGAAGCTCGACCCGCACAGGACAGGGGTGAGCGCGATCTCGAGCGTGGCCTTGCGGATCGCGGACTTGAGCCGGTCGACGGGGATCTCCTGATCCTCGAGGATCATCTCCAGCAGCTCGTCGTCGTACTGCGAGACCTCCTCGAGCAGGTGCTCGCGCGCCTCGGCGGCACGCTCGGTCTGGTCGGCGGGGATCTCGACGACCTCCCGCTCCTTGCCGAGCTCGTCCTTGTAGATGATCGCGTGGTTCTCGACCAGGTCGATGATCCCCACGAACTCGGACTCGGCGCCGATCGGCAGCTGAATCGGGACGGGATGGGCCCCAAGGCGATCGACCATCGTCTGCACGCCGCGCGCGAAGTCGGCGCCGATCCGGTCCATCTTGTTGATGTAGGCGATCCGGGGGACGCGGTACTTGTCGGCCTGGCGCCACACGGTCTCGGACTGCGGCTCGACGCCGGCGACCGAATCGAACAGCGCGATCGCGCCGTCGAGCACACGCAGCGAGCGCTCGACCTCGACCGTGAAGTCGACGTGACCAGGCGTGTCGATGATGTTGATGCGGTGGTCCTTCCACTCACAGGTGGTGGCCGCGGAGGTGATCGTGATGCCGCGCTCCTGCTCCTGCTCCATCCAGTCCATCACGGCCGCGCCCTCGTGAACCTCCCCCATCTTGTAGGTCCGCCCGGTGTAATAGAGGATGCGCTCAGTCGTCGTCGTCTTACCGGCGTCGATATGAGCCATGATCCCGATGTTGCGGGTGTTATCTACGGTGAACGTGCGAGGCATAAAAATTTCGGTTGTCGAGGCGGATCCCGCGCCGCTTGCGGACATGAAAAAGGGCCCACTGGGCCCCTTGACGACGCAGCTATCGGCAGCGGGGCGATTGTCTAGTAGGTCGGCGTCTCCATTGCTTGGATACTCCGCGCCCGGGAGCGAGCACAGATGAATACAACGCCGCCCGAGGCGAACACCGAATATAGCAGAGCTACGCGGGCTTCCGGGGGCGTTTCCGAGCCCTCCTCGGGCCCCGATTCGCCCGGCCCGCGGCCCGCCTCAGCGGGCGCCGGACGGCTCGCCACGGCGCTCTTCGGGGTGGCCCTCCTGGGGTCCGCGGCCCTGTTCGCGGCCGAGTTCATGACCCTGTACACCGAACACGCGTCGAATGTGTCGCGCCCCCTGCACTCGAGCACGGCCGGCGCGCACCACTCCTATGCGCTGGCGGTGATCGCGGTGTTCGCCGCGGTGCTGGCCATCGCGGCGTGGCGCGGCGGAAGCCGCCCGGCGCTGCTCGGAATCGGCGTGCTCGGCCTCGCCGCGGTCCTGATCGCGCTCCTGCGCGACCTCGACGCCGCCACCGGCAGCGGCCTGATCCTGACGTCATCGCACTACGCGCAGGCCAAGGACACCCCCGGCGCAGGCTTCTTCGTCGAGATCGCGGGCGGCTTGCTGCTGCTGATCGCTTGCGTGGCCGGACTCCTGCTCACGGAACCGGCCCCGAAGCCGCCGCGGCGGACCGCCGCAGGCGCCCGGGAACGGACGTGAACGTCGGCACTCTGACATCAGCGTGTATGGCCGCCCATCCTCAAGCGTGCGCGCTCTAGGCTTCCCTGCCGCGAGGGTTTGCTCACTGCAGCCCCCGGTCCCGTGTGGTGGGCGGCCCTCGCGTCTCCTTCCCCCGTGACGGGCCACGGGGCTTGACCAGGACGCAGATCCGGTCGTAGCGCTATGTCCGGATCGAGGACGCCGTCAGGCGCCCGGTCTGCAGCCGTCAGACGGCCGCCAGCACGAGCAGCGGGTAGCCGTCTACCAGCGGTAGTGGGCGAAGGCCTTGTTGGCCTGCGCCATGCGGTAGACGTCGTCCTTGCGCTTGTACGCGGCGCCCTGCTGCTGCTGGGCGTCGAGCAGCTCGTTGGCGAGGCGCTGGGACATCGTCTTCTCGCGCCGGGCCCGGGCGAACTGCACGAGCCAGCGGACGGCGAGCGTACGGGCCCGGGGAGGCGGAACCTCGACCGGGACCTGGTAGGTGGCGCCGCCGACGCGGCGCGACTTGACCTCGAGCACCGGAGTCAGGGCCTTCACGCCGGCCTCCAGCTGCTCGATCGGGTTCTTGCCGCTGCGCTCGGCAAGGATCGCGAGCGCGTCGTAGACGATCTTCTCGGCGACGGACTTCTTGCCGTCGAGCATCACCTTGTTAATGACCTGCTGGACGAGGCGGTTGCGGTGAACCGGATCGGGCTCGATCGTCCGAGTCTGGGCGGCGGCGCGGCGAGGCATCAGGCGGTCCTACTTCGCCTTCACGCCGTACTGCGAGCGGGCCTTCTTGCGATCGCCGACACCGGCGGCGTCGAGCGTGCCGCGGATGACCTTGTAGCGGAAGCCAGGAAGGTCCTTGACCCGGCCGCCACGCACCAGGACCACCGAGTGCTCCTGGAGGTTGTGGCCCTCACCAGGGATGTACGCGCCGACCTCCATGCCGTTGGTGAGCCGCACACGGGCCACCTTGCGCAGCGCCGAGTTCGGCTTCTTGGGCGTGGTCGTGTACACGCGCGTGCACACGCCGCGGCGCTGCGGAGCAGCGACCTTCTTCTTCCGGCCCTTGCCGGACTTGAGGCCCGGCGTGGCGAGCTTCTTCTTCGGAGCGGTGCGCCCTTTGCGGATCAGTTGGCTGGTCGTCGGCATGCGAAGCGCAGGGTAGCAGGGGGCGAGCGCCTGGCCTCGCCCCCCCGCGCGGCCGCCGTGCACGTCCTACGCCGGTGGCGACCCGATGGCCGCCGCCTCATGGACCATCCAGTTGTGGACGTCGTAGAACCTGACCTCAGGCGGGCCCGGGACCCCCACGGCCTGGGTGATCGGGCCGATCTGCTCCTGCGCGAACTGCTCGAACTGCTCGCGGGTCTCCCACAGGTCGACGATGCGGATCCCGTCGTCTGTGGCGAGGGCGAAATGCGACAGCCCGCCTCCGGGCATGTCGCTCGAGTCGTGGAGTCCCATCCGGTCCACTACCTCGTCGTACTGTGCGAGCGTGCCGCCCTTGAAATCCAGCACTACGGCCACGGCCATTTCGATGCTCCTACGGTTGATTACGCGTTGAGAGCACTACGCGCGAGCGCCAGACCCGGATCACACCGGGAGCCGGTGGCGCTCAGGCGGCAACGCCGGCGAGCGCCTCGTCGACCGAGACCGCGCTCATGCCCGTGGCCTCCGCCACAGGCGCGTAGGTGACCTGACCGCCGGCCACGTTGACGCCGAGCCTCAGCCCCGGACTCTCGTTGATCGCGCCGAGCACGCCTGCCGACGCGATGTGCAGGACGTAGGGCATGGTGGCGTTGGTCAGCGCGTAGGTCGAGGTGACGGGCACCGCACCGGGCATGTTCGCCACGCAGTAGTGGGTGATCCCGTCGACCTCGTACGTCGGATTGGAATGGGTGGTCGGGTGCGAGGTCTCAAAGCACCCTCCCTGGTCGATCGAGACGTCGACGAGCACCGCGTGGCGCTTCATTACCCGGAGCTGCGACCGGGTGATCACGTGCGGGGCGCGCGCGCCGTGGACGAGCACCGCCCCGATCACCAGGTCCATCTCGGGCAGCCGCTCTTCGATCGACAGCGTCGAGGCGAAGCAGGTGTCCGCCCGCCCGCCGAAGGAGATGTCGAGGTCGCGCAGGCGGTCGATGTTGCGGTCATAGACGTAGACGGTCGCCTCCATCCCGAGCGCGATGAACGCCGCGTTCATCCCCACCACGCCACCGCCGATGACCATCACGTTGGCCGCCGCCACGCCCGGAACCCCGCCGAGCAGGATGCCGCGGCCCCCGAGCGGCTTCTCGAGCATGAACGCACCCGCCTGGGTGGCGATCTTGCCCGCCACCTCGGACATCGGCGCCAGCAGCGGCAGACGGCCGCGGTCGTCCTCGACGGTCTCGTAGGCGATGCACGTCGCCCCGGAGGCGACGAGCCCGTGGGTGAGCTCGGCGTCGGCGGCGAGGTGCAGGTAGGTGAACAACGTGTGCCGGGGCTCGAGCATCGCCACTTCGGCCGGCTGGGGCTCCTTGACCTTCACGATCAGCTCGGCTGCCGAGAACACCGACGGCGCGTCGGGAACGATCGCAGCCCCCTGCGCGATGTAGGCCTCGTCGGCGATCGCCGAGCCCTCCCCCGCTCCCGCCTGCACGAACACCTCGTGACCGGCGTCGACGAGCTCGCGAACGCCGGCGGGGGTGAGCGCGACTCGGTACTCGTCGGTCTTGACCTCGGAGGGAACTCCAACCCTCACGGCAACCGCCTCATCGCTCGCACGCCGGACCCGATCTGTCTCATGTCACCAGCTCCCGTCCTCGAAGTGCCAGCCAGAACTCGATTCGGTCACGGGCGCTGCCCAGGCTGCGGCCGGTCAGCTCCTCCACCCGCCGGATCCGGTAGCGCAACGTGTGACGGTGGCAGTAGAGGCGCCGCGCCGCGCGCTCCCACTGCCCGTTCTCCTCGATGAAGGCCTCGAGCGAGCGCATCAGCTCGCCGCCGTAGTGGCCCTCGCTGGCCTCGATCGGCCCCAGGATCGAGTCGCAGAACAGCTTCAGCGCCTCATCGTCCTGGAGCGAGAGCAGCAGCTGGAACGAGCCCAGGTCCTTGTAGGTGGCCACCCGCGCGGGCTCGGGATGCGTCCCGTTGGTTCCGTTCTGGGACGGCGCGGCCATGGCCACAGCCTCGAGCGCGCACCGGGCCTCGTGGAAGGCGCGGCGGGCGTCGCCGCCGGCCACCCCGCGCCCCACCGCGACGCGCACACCGGGCCCGAGCTCCGCCGTCAGGCGCGTCCGCACCCGCTCGGCGAGGGCGAACAGCTCCTCCTCCCCCATCCCGACCACGAGCGCGCAGGTGAGCGACTCGATCGAGGCCACCAACCCCGGAGCAGCATCCTCCCGGAGCGCCGCGCCGAGCGCGGCCTCGGTCGGCGCGGCCGAACCGCGTCCGTTTGCCGGGCGGCCGACCACGATCGCAGCCACGCGCTCAGCGAGGCCGAACGGCTCGAGCCGGCGGGTGAGCTCGATTCCCGCCAGCTCACCCTGGACGACTGCGGCCAGGATGTCGCCGGCCAGCCGCCGTTCCGTGTCCCCCGCGACGCGGCCGCGGAGCAGTTCCAGGGCGACGATCGTCACCGCCTGATGGAGCGTGAGACGGTCGAAATCCGACAGTGGGCCGCTGTCCTTGAGCGCCACCAGCCATGCCTCGGGGATCCGGCCGGTACTGCTGCCACCGGTCCGTCCGCCGCCGTCGAGCGCCACGGGCAGTGCCAGGGAGTTGCTGCCGTCCTCGCCACTCGGCATGAACGCCCGGGCCTCCCGCCGCCGAGTCCGCTCGCGGACCTCGGAGCGCAGACCGGCCAGCGCGTCGGGGCTGATTGCGCGCCGGAACGCGTGCTGGACGAGCGATTCCCCGCGCGGGTCGAACACCAGCACCGCCGCGCCCAGCAGCGTGGCGAGTGCCCCGGCGAGCGCGTCGAGGCCCCGCTCGGAGAGCACGATCCGCTCGAGCCTCTCTTGCGCCGCCAGCGCGCGCCGCAGGACCGCGTACTGCTCGTTGACGAGCTGCGAGAACGCGGACTCGGTGATCGCGATGAACGGCAGCTCATAGGGGACCTCGAACACCGGGAACTCGCGCTCGGCCGCCACCTCGACGAGCGCCTCGGGCACCTGCTCGTGGGCGAACCCCGTGCCGAACCCGAGCCCGGCGAGCTGGTGGTCGGCGAGGCGCGCCACGAACTCACGCTGGCGCTCGGGCGTATCGAGCTGCATCCCGGTCGTGAGCAGCACCTCGCCTCCGGACAGCCACGGCGTGGGGTCGGCGAGCTCCGAGATGTGGACCCAGCGGATCGGGAGCTCGAGCCCCGCCTCCCCCGCGAGCACGCGGACATCCAGGTCCGCCAGCAGATCACGCACTGTTAGCACGCCACTCCCATCAGGTCCCGCGGCGCTCGGTCGGCTGGCGATGTGGCGCGGCGTGATGGTGCATGACATGCATGCGCTCAGCGGCCTCGGTCAGCACCGCTCGGAGCACCGATTCGATCTCGGCGAACTGCTCGGGGCCGGCAATCAGCGGCGGTGAGAGCTGGATCACCGGATCGCCGCGATCGTCCGCCCGGCAGATCAGCCCGCGACGGTAGAGCTCCCCGGAGAGGAAGCCCCGCAGGAGCACCTCGGACTCGGCGTCGTCGAACGACTCCTTGGTCTCCGTGTCCTTGACGAGCTCGATCGCCTGGAAGAAGCCCGCGCCGCGGACGTCGCCCACGATCGGGATGTCGCGCAGCGACTCGAGCATCGCCCGGAACACCGGCTCGTTCGTGCGGACGTTCTCGAGCACGCCCTCGTTCTCCATCACGTCGAGATTCGCCATCGCGATCGCCGCGCACACCGGATGCCCGCCGAACGTGAACCCGTGGGTGAACGTGCGCTCACCAACCAGGAATGGGTCGGCGACGCGGTCGGACGCGATCACCGCTCCCATCGGGGCATACGCGCTCGTCAGACCCTTGGCGGTCGTGACGATGTCCGGCTGATAGTCGTACCGCTGGCAGCCGAACCACTCGCCGAGCCGGCCCCAGGCGCAGATCACCTCGTCGGAGATCATCAGCACGTTGTTCTCGTCGCAGATCTCGCGCAGGCGCTGGAAGTAGCCGTCGGGCGGCGTGAAGCAGCCGCCGGCGTTCTGCACGGGCTCGACGATTACCGCAGCGACGGTGTCGGCGCCCTGGAACTCGATCATCTCGGCGAACGCCTCGACGAGATCGGACTCGCTCGTGCTCGCCGGGAGCCGGTACAGGTTCGTGTTCTGGACGTGATAGCCGCCGGGGGTGAGCGGCTCGAACGGCTGGCGCAGGCTGGTGATGCCGGTCGCACTGAGCGCTCCCAGGCTTGTCCCGTGGTAGGCGACCTCGCGCGCTATCACCTTCGTCTTGTTCGGCTTGCCGGTCAGCTTGTGGTACTGGCGGGCGAGCTTCAGCGCGGACTCGACGGCCTCGCTGCCGCCGCTCGTGAAGAACACGCGATTGAGGTCTCCGGGGGCGAGCGAGGCCACCCGCGCCGCCAGCTGGATGACCGGTGGGTGGGCGTAGGACCAGTTCGTGTAGAAGCCGAGGTCCTTGGCCTGGTCGGCACCGGCCTGGGCAACGTCCGCGCGGCCGTGCCCGATGTTCACGCAGAACAGGGCGGACAGCCCGTCGAGGTATCGGTTGCCGTGCTCGTCGAAGACGTAGCACCCCTCACCCCGCACGATGATGGGGATCTCGTGATCCTGGTACGCCCCCATTCGCGTGAAATGCATCCAGAGATGGCGACGCGCCAGATCCTGAAGCGATCCCTTCTCCGTCGCGGCTGTCGCCTCGATGCTTGCCATGTCTCTCCTCGTGAACTGCGTTTGCCGTTTTGTATAACGGTATCGGCAGGTTCCGAGTCCTCAATTATCCACCTCGTCACGACTCGTTGGCAAGTGTTGTCCTTCTGGTGGATCCCGCCAACGGGGCCGGCGCGCCCCCCGGTCCCATAGATTTCCGGCGTGGCGCTCAACTACCACCGCGCAGGGTCGGGCCCGCCGCTCGTGCTCATCCACGGGATCGGCAGCCGCTGGCAGGTCTGGGAGCCGGTGCTCGAACGCGTCGCCGCCGAGCGGGACGTCGTCGCGATCGATCTCCCCGGCTTCGGTGCCTCGCCCATGCCGCCGCCCGGCACGCCGGCCGGGATGGAGTCGCTGACGCGGCTGGTGATCGAGTTCTGCAGTGACATCGGGTTTACGCGCCCGCACGTCGCCGGGAACTCGCTGGGAGGCTGGATCTCGCTCGAGCTCGCTCGTCAGGGGGCGGTGCGATCGGCGACCGCCCTGTCGCCAGCCGGCTTTCACAACCGCACGGAGGCGGTCTATCAGCGCGCGTCGCTGTGGATGGCGGCTCGCGGCGCCCGCCTGCTCGCCCCCCGCGCCGACCGTCTCGCGGCGTCCCCTGGCTGGCGTAAGGCCCTGTTCGGCCAGATGGCGGCCCGCCCCGAGAACGTCCCGGCCGCCGACGTCGGGCCGACCCTGCACGCGCTGGCGAACGCGCCCTGGTTCGACGAGACGCTGACCGCCCTGATCAACCAGAGGTTCACCGGCGGCGAGCAGATCGCCGTGCCGGTGACCATCGCCTGGGGTGAGCGCGATCGCCTGCTGCTGCCGCGCCAAGCGCCCCGCGCCGGCCGCCGGGTGCCCCGCGCACGCATGGTCACCGAGTGGGGGTGCGGACACGTCCCCACCTACGACGACCCGGAGCAGATCGCGAGGATTCTGCTCGAGGGCAGCGCCGCCGGCTGATCAGGCGGCGACGGGCATTCCGGCGGCCCGGACGGGCGCCGGCATCATCCAGGCGGCCGCCAGCACGAGCAGGAATGCCACGCACTGGATGGCGAGCGGCAGTGGGTTTGCCGACAGCGGGTCGTTGAACACGATGATCCCGCCGACAATCCCGGTGATGTTGGCCGCGGCGCCGGTGATGGCGATGACCGGCACGGCCTCGCCGTCCTGCAGCCCCTTGGCCGAGGCGTAGAAGGCTGCGATCGACGCGGCAACCGTGACCAGCGTCCACGGGGTGATCACTCCGGCGAAGCCGTCGGCTCCGATCAGCCCGGAGATCGCCTTGATCGCCACGTCGGAGACGCCGAACAGGATCCCGGCCGCGGCGCCCAGCATGAAGCCGTGGTGCTCGCTCGGGGCACCGATCCGCGGGCCCATGATCAGCAACGTCCCGGCGCCGATCAGCCCGGCCTCGAACGCGATCATCCCGGGTACCGAGAACTGCGAATCGGCGCCGTGGGACGCGGGAAGCGTGATCCCGAGCAGCATCAGCCCGGCGGCGGTCATGGCCAGACCCATCCACTGCTTGCGGCGGATCTTCAGCCCGAACACCCGCTCCGCCATCACGGCGAGCAGGACGACGCCTCCGGCCAGCACCGCTTGGACCAGCGACAGGGGCGCGACGGCCATCGCGGCCACGTGGAAGCCCCACGCGCCCGTGGCGATCACCATCCCGATCGCGAACAGCTTCGAGGCGAACAGCGACTTCGCCGAATACAGCGGGCGCCGCATGTCGACCGGTGGCGCCTCACAGGCACCGCGGTGCTTGTACAGGAAGCCGATGTTCGTCGCCAGGGCGCAGGCGAGCGCGAGCAGGATGCCGATAAAGGGTGTCAAAAGAGGGGACCTGGAGCGGAAGCCGACGACGCGATTCGCTGCCTCAAGCCGGTACTCGGCAGCGCGGTGACGGGCCTTGAATCCGCGGGCGCTAGTACAGCAGATCCTGGACACATGTGTGGCATTCCCGCAGAAACGCCGCGGTACGGGACCTGGGTCGGCTGCATCACGACAGAATCTGTCGCAGTCAGATAAGGGTTCGATATGGAAAAGCCATTGCTTCTCATAGACGTGGACGGTGTGATCTCGCTGTTCGGCTTTGATCCGGCGCAGCCCCCGGCGGGCCGCTTCCAGATGGTGGACGGGATCGCGCACTTCCTTTCGGCAACCGCCGGCGAGCACCTGCGGCAGCTCTCCGACGAGTTCGAGCTGGCCTGGTGCACCGGTTGGGACGAGAAAGCGAACGAGTATCTGCCGCTCGCGCTGGGACTACCCGCGGAGCTGCCGCTCGTAATCTTCGACGAGTCGGATCGGCCGCCGAGCGCCCACTGGAAGGTCGCGGGGATCACCGCCTGGGTGCCCCCGTCGCGTCCCGTCGCCTGGGTCGACGACGCCCACGATAACCGCTGCCACGTCTGGGCCACCGAGCGCGCTGGCCCGACGCTGCTCGTCACGACCGACCCTGCGGCCGGCCTGACGGAGTCGGAGGTGAGCGAGTTGCTGGCCTGGGCCCGGGGCCTCGCCTAGGACGAGGACGAGGGCGCGGCCGCGTAGGCGGCGATCTGGCTCAGTGGCGGCGGCGTTCTTCGGGCGCCGCCCGGGCTGGCGGGTGGCGTTGGAACGGCTTTGCTGGGGAGGAGGTGGGTTCGGCTGCTCTCGCGTCGGCGGGCCGTGCATTTTGCAGACAAATGCCCTTCGATCGGGAGGGGGCGGCGCAAAAGTGCGCCATATCGTGCGAGATGCAAGAGGGCTCGCGATTTCCACGCGAATGTTTGCGTTTTGCACGTCGAGGGAGCGGACGCGCTACTCGAAAGTGCCGTGACGGCCGGCGCCGGCCCGAAAGCGCTCGAGCCCGGCTTGCACATCGGCAAGCGAGCGCAGCCCATGCTCGAACTCGTTGCCGAGCGCCTCGGATTCTGAAAGCCCTTCCTGCTCGAGCAGCGACAGCCGGTCCTCACGCAGGCAGGTCTGGGGAAAGCGCGCCAGCTCATGGGCCAGCGCCTCGGCGGCGGCCCGGCTGGAGCCATTCGGGACGACCCGGTTCACGAGCCCCATCGCCAGCGCCTCGTCGGCCGGGACGGGCCGCCCGGTCAAGACGAGGTCCATCGCGCGAGAAGCGCCGATCAGGCGCGGCAGTCGCACGGTGCCGCCGTCGATCAGCGGTACCCCCCAGCGCCGGCAGAACACGCCGAGCACCGCGTCCTCTTCGGCCACGCGCAGATCGCACCACAGTGCCAGTTCGAGCCCGCCAGCGACGGCATGACCGGCGATCGCCGCGATCACCGGCTTGGACAGACGCATCCGGCTCGGACCCATCGGGCCGTCACCATCCATGTCCGGGTCGACACGGTTTCCGTCCTCCGTACCGACCGCCTTCAGATCGGCGCCGGCGCAGAACACGCCGCCCTCGCCATGGAGCACGCCGACCGCGGCGTCGGGGTCGGCGTCGAACTCCCGGAAGGCGTTCGCGAGCCCGGCGGCGGTCGCGCCGTCGACCGCGTTCCGCCGATCGGGCCGTGAGAGCAGCACGGTCGTGACTGGCCCGTCGCGCTCGACGCGGACGGCGTCGCTCACACCGCTCCCACGGCCCGCCGCACGAATGTCTCGAGCGCGGGCAGGATCTCCTGGCTTCCCGGCGCGGCGCTGGCCAACGGCGACAGCGGCCCGACGAGCGCCTCGCCACAGCCGCCCACGAGCGCGGCGGCGGTGAGCTCGACGTTCTGCTCCGGCAGCTCGCCGGCGGCGATGCCGGCGCGCAGCGCCTCGGCGGTGAGTTCGCTGTAGCGCTCCCGGTAGGCGAGCCGCTCGGCGTCGACCCGGGGATCGACCGGCTCGGCGATCAGCGCCCAGGCCAGGCGGGGACGCCGGAGCGCGCGCCGGGCGAAAGTGGCGAGCACGGTGACGAGCCGATCGACGTGAGTCGAGCTCGCCGGCATGCTCGCCGCGGCGGCGGCCATCGCCTGGACCTCGCGATCGCAGACCGACCGGAACACCTCGACGAACAGCTCCTCCTTGGAGCTGAAGTGGCGATACAGGGTCCCGGCGGCCACCCCCGCCCGACCGGCGATCGCCACGACCGAGGCGGCGCCGTAGCCGCCCTCCTCGATCAGCTCGCGGGCGGCCTGCAACAGGCGCTCGCGGGTGGGGACGAGGAGCTCCTCGGTCATCGCCCGTAGTCGCCGAAAGGATCGTCGCGGGCGTGGACGGCGGCGCGGAATCCCTCGCGCATCGCCAGCTCCTGGAACGCGTATCCCTCCTTGGTGTGTCGCGCGATCCCGTCGAACATCGTCCCCAAGAGCTGCGTCTGGTGAAGCCCCTGGGCGTAGAGCGACTGGTTGACGAGCAGCTTCATCATCCGCAGCTGGTTGACGGGGACGAGCGCGATCCGTCGCACCAGCTCCTCGGTCCGGGCGTCGAGCTCCTGGGCCGAAGGGGCCTCGATCGCCAGGCCCCACTCGAGCGCCTGCGCCCCGGTCAGCGAGTCGCCCGTGAACAGCAGCCGCTTGGCCCGCTGGGCCCCGAGCTTGTAGGCCCACATCGAGGTCGTGGGCGAGCCCCACACGCGCGCGGGCGGGTAGCCGATCTTCGCGTCGGCGGCGACCACGAGCAGGTCGCTGCACAGCGCCATGTCGGTCCCTCCGGCCACGCAGAACCCGTGGACCTTGCACACCACCGGCTTCGAGCAGTGGAACAGCGCCATGAACGAGCGGACGTTGCGGCTCATGTAGGTGTGGTCGAGCATTGGGTCCCACGCCTCGGACGGGTCGTGATTGGGGATCTGATGCTCGGCGTAGGCGACGAGGTCGTAGCCGCCACAGAACCCCTTGCCGTTGCCCGACAACAGGAGCACGTGGACGTCCGGGTCGAGGTCGGCGCGCTCGATGCACTGCTCGAGCTCGTCGAGCAGCTCGCGCGTGATCCCGTTCCCCCGTTCCGGGCGGTCGAGCGTGATGCGCGCGACGCGCTCGGAGACCGCGTACGCGACGTCGCTCATACGGGCAGCGCGCGCTCGACGATCGCCGCCGCGTCGACGCCTCCCGGCAACGTGCCGTACACCCGGCCGCCCTGACCGGCGAGACGGGTGGCGCAGAACGCGTCGGCCACCGCCGCCGGCGCGTGGCGCACGAGCAGCGATCCCTGGAGCGCGACCGCCAGATCCTCCACGATCGCGCGCGCGTGGAACTGCGGGTCGGGATCGGTGACGACCTGCTGGAGGCGGTCCTTGACGCCCTGCAGGTGGGCATCGAGGCGATCGTCTCCGCCGGCGGCGAGCTCACACTCCTCGAAGAACGCGGGCAGGCCGGCGGGCTCCTTGACCATTGCCCGCATCACGTCGAGCGCGGCCACGTTGCCCGAGCCCTCCCAGATCGAGCCCAGCGGGGCGTCGCGGTACAGCAGCGGCATCCCCGAGTCCTCGACGAAGCCGTTGCCGCCGAGGCACTCGAGCGCCTCCGCCGCATGCGCTGGGGCGCGCTTGCACACCCAGTACTTCATGATCGCGGTGGCGAACCGGCGGAACGCCGACTCCTCGGGTTCGTCGTAGGCCCGTGCGACGCGCACCGCCGCGGCGGTCGCGGCCTCGGACTCGACGGCGAGGTCGGCAAGCACGTTGCGCATCGCCGGCTGGTCGACGAGCAGCGCCCCGAACGCCGAGCGGTGGCGGGCATGGTGGATCGCCTCGAGCGTCCCCCGGCGCAGGCCGGTGGTGGCGCCGAGCAGGCAGTCCAGCCGGGTGTGGTTGACCATGCGGATGATCGCCGGCACACCGCGGCCCTCCTCGCCGACCAGCCGGCCCGGGGCGCCGCGGAACTCGACCTCGGAGGACGGGAGCGAGCGGGTTCCGAGCTTGTCCTTGAGCCGTTGGAACTCCATCCCGCCGGCGGCACGCTCGACGAGGAAGCAGCTCAGCCCACCGGGCGCCTGGGCGAGCACCAGGAACACGTCGCACGGTGGATAGGAACAGAACCACTTGTGGCCGTGGATCTCGTAGAGCCCGTCGCCCACGGGTTCGGCCCGCGTGATGTTGGCGCGGACGTCGGAGCCTCCCTGTCGCTCCGTCATTGCCATCCCGCAGAGCGCGCCGCTGTCGTAGTCGGGCCTGGTCAGCCGCGGCTCCCATTCGGCGGCGAGCTCCGGCGCCCCGTCGCGCAATGCGGGGATCGCCGCGTAGGTCATCGAGACCGGGCACATGACGCCGTCGTTGGCGTTCGACCACAGGGTGAACAGGGCCGCGCGCACGACGTGGCCGCCCCGGCGCCGCTCGCGCCACGGGATGCTGTGAATCTCTCGCTCGACGGCCCCTCGGAGCAGCCAGTGCCACCCTGGATCGAGCTCGACTTCGTCGATCCGGTTGCCGTACCGGTCGTGGGTGCGGAGGATCGGCAGGTTGCGCTCCGCCCGGCGACTGTGCTCCCACGCCTCGGCGGTCCCCGCGACGGCGCCGGCCTCGCGCGCGCGGTCAACGCCCCACTCGCCGCCCTCGCGGCTCAGAGCCTCCTGGAGTGCGAGATCGGACTCGAACAGGTTGATCGGCTGCAGCGGCGGCGCCTGGTTGAGGACCTCGCGCGCGGGATCGAGTTCATGGGTTGTGGCCATCGGGCGCCTTCCTGGAGATGACGGTGTGAATCTCGGTTCACAAGCCTAGTGAATTGGGATTCACATGGCAAGGCCCGCCCTCGACTCGCCCGGCGGCGGGCGCTCAGTCCGGCTATGCGGCCGCGCCGCTCAGCGTCTCTTCGGCGACGCGATCGGTCGCGTCGTGGGTGCCGCCGAGCAGCCGCCGCGAGAGCTGCGCGCGACGGAAGAACAGCGGTGCATCGTGCTCCCAGGTGGCGCCAATCCCGCCGTGGACGTTGATCATCGTCCGGGCCGCGAAGTCGAGGGCCTCGCCTGCGGTCGAGCGCGCTGCGCTCGCCGCCAATGGGAACTCATCCGGTTTCGCCTCACCCGCCCAGCCGGCGTAGTACTCGAGTCCGCGAGCGTTCTCCTGACGGCGAAGCACCTCGGTCAGCTCGTGCTTGATCGCCTGGTAGGACCCGATCGGGCGCCCGAACGTGTAGCGCTCCTTGGCGTAGGCCACCGACGCCTCGAGGCACGCCTCGACCGCCCCGAGCGACTCGGCCCCGA
>DASXOS010000065.1:0-3872 GCA_036494115.1 Solirubrobacteraceae bacterium
GCCGCGGTTGCGCTCATCGGTGACGATCAGCTTCGGCTGGGCGATGTCGAGGCGCAGTCGCAGGTCGTGTGCCCGGAGCTGCTCGTTGCAGGGCAGGACAACGGCCCCGATTCGGAAGCACGCCACCATCGTCTTCACCCATTCCGGGCGGTTGCCGATCAGCGTCATCACCACGTCGGCGCGCCCGACTTCGTGCCGCTGAAGCGTTCCGGCGAGCCGGGCGCTGCGGTCCGCAACCTCGCCGAACGACCACTCGCGCCGGTTGCCGTCGCGCCCGAGCTCGACCAGCGCTGGTCGCTCGGGCGGCGCGGCCTCGACGACGTCGCGCGCGAAGTTCACGCGCGCCAGTCTGCCATCGCTGTCAGTGGCGCGACGCTACGCGGGCGAATGGGTCGCCCGGCGGCCGATGAGGCCGGGCGCCGGCCCTTGCGCGGGCGGCTGCTCGGCGATCCGCGCGGGCTGCAGCCCGCGGCGCCGCGGACGCCACACCCGCAGGTACTGGGCGGCTAGGTACGAGCCGACGACCAGCAGCACCGCGGCGAACTGCGCGACCCACGTCTGGACATTGGGGAAGATCGAGAACCAGGTGCCAGTCCAGGCCGGGAGGTGCATCCAGGCGATGTTGGTGCTTCCGATCCAGCCGGCCAGCTGCATCTCGTTGACCTCCTCGCCGACCATCACCCAGAGCACGACGAGCAGCAGCACACCGGTGATGATCAGCAGCCGCTTGTACGGGAGACGCTCGTGCAGGACGAACGTGATCACGCCGACGGCGCCGGTGAACAGCAGCCCGAGCACCACGCCCTCGAGCACGACGCTCGAGCCGAATGTGACCCGCAGGCCCTGAAGGAAGACCACGATCTCGAAGCCCTCGCGGTACACCGAGGTGAAGCCGAGCAGGCCGAGCCCGAGGAGCGTGGCCCGCATACTCGTCTCGCCGGCTCCGCCCAGCAGGCTGCGGCGGCGCTTGTGGTGATGCGAGATCCAGCCGGTCCAGTACATCTTGTGGAAGAACCAGTTCATGACGATCAGCAGCACGATGATCGCCGGGATCCCCGTCGCTGCCTGGACAGCCAGGCCGCCGTCGCCGAACATCCCGATCAGCCACACCGCGGCGAACCATGTGCCCACGGCCGCCAGCAGCGCGAGTCCGCCGCCAACCGCCACCGGCTTGCGGTAGGCGCGGTTCGACCCCAGGAAGCTGGCGGTGATCGCCGCGAGCACGAGGATCGTCTCGAGTCCCTCGCGGAACACCAGTACCGCGCTGTTGATGACCGCGCTGGTGCGGCTCATGTGGGTGCCGGGAGCCGTCGGGTCCGGAGTGCCGCCGTGCGCGTGCCAGCCGAGGATCACCGCGGTGACCGAGACGGCGAGGACGACCATCACCCACACATAGGTGGTGGCATTCCCACGTTTCTTGGCAGACTTGAGAGCGGTGGCGGAAGTGGGGGCGACCGGCACGGCGTGGACAGTATCAGAGTTAGGGCACCCTAATTAGGTAGGCCTAACGAGGAAGGTGCGCTGCATTACCGGTCTGTAGCCTCGGACGCCGCGATGACCTTCTGGGACGGCGTTCTGTGGCTCCACCTGCTGGCCATGGCCTTCTTCGTCGGCGGCCAGCTGATGCTCGCTGCGGTGGTAGTACCCGTTTTGCGGGGCGGCGATCGCTCGGCTTTGCGGGCGGCGGCGCGGCGGTTCGGGATCGGCACGCTCATCGCGGTGCTGGTGCTGATCGTGACCGGCTCGATGATGGCCTCGCATTACGACCGCTGGAGCGACTCGACCCTGCACGTCAAGCTGACACTCGTCGTGCTCGTGGCAGTGCTGATCGGCTTCCACATGCGCCGGCCGGAGTGGCACGTGCTCGACGCGGCGATCTTCCTCTGCTCGCTGGCGATCGTGTGGCTCGGGATCGTCGTCGCCCAGGGCTGATGTTCGCCGGTTGGTAGGCTGACTAGCGATGGGTTTGATGACCGGCAGCGGACCGTTCGGCAAGGAGCCGGCGGGGACGTTCAACTTCGAGCCACCGCCGCCGGGGCGCGCTTTGTATCTGGAGCCGACGCCGAAGCGGATCCGGGTCGTGGTCGGTGGCGAGACGATCGCCGACAGCCGCGGGGCGTACCTGCTCCACGAGGCCGGCCACCAGCCGATCTACTACTTCCCGCCGGGGGATGTGCGGGCGGACGTCCTCGAGCCAAGCGATCGCCACACTCGCTGCCCCAAGAAGGGCGAGGCCTCCTACCACACGATCCGGGTCGGGGATCAGGTGGTGGACGCCGGCGCCTGGTACTACCCGGAGGTTTTGGAGGGGGCGCCGCCGGAGCTCGCCGGGCTGATCGCGTTCTACTTCAACCGGATGGAGAGGTGGATCGAGGAGGACGAGGAGATCTTCGGCCACCCACGCGACCCGTACCACCGCATCGATGTTCGGCAGTCGAACCGGCGCGTTGAGGTGTCGCTCGACGGCCAGCTGCTCGCCTCGACCGACCGGGCGGCCGGGCTGTTCGAGAGCAACCTGCCTGCGCGCTGGTACATGCCGCTCGAGGACGTCGTGGCCGAACTCGAGCCGAGCGAGAAGACGTCGTACTGCCCATACAAGGGGCAGGCGTCGTACTACTCGGTGCGACTCGCCGACGGGAGTCTGATCGACGATCTCGTCTGGTATTACCCCCACCCGCTGATGGACGCCGCTCGCATCGAGGGGCTGGTGTGCTTCTTCAACGAGCGGGTGGACCTGAGCCTGGACGGGGAGTTGGCCGAGCGGCCCGAGTCGCCTTGGAGCCACGGGGTGAAGGATGCCGTTTCTCAGAACGCGCCCGTAGCACAGACGCGCGGCTGAGCAGGATCTTCCGCAGCCGTTCCGCCTCGCCCTCGGGGTCGTTCCTGATGCGGTCGCGGGTGATGCGGACGGTGGGGGTGCCGTGGGCAAGTGCGTCGGCGTCGCGGTTCCGATCCGACTCGAAGGCCTCGCGTGTGTTGTGGAAGTTCCACCCGTCGAGCTCGACGATCAGGTCGTAGTCGACGAAGTAGGCGTCGCGCTCGACGCCGTGGACGACGACGTCCATCAGGGGGATCGGCAGGTCGTGCTTTCGGCAGAAATCCGGGAACTCGTCCTCCTGGGGCGAGCGCGTGGGGCCACCTGGCGCCTCGATGAACGGCTTCAGCAGGCGGGCGCCCGGGTGGGCGGGATTGCGCTCGACCACGTCGCTGAGGGCGTTCTTGGTCAGGTACGGGCTGCGCAGGGCGTCGTTGACGGCCCGGGCTCGGGGCTTCTGTTCGAGTTTTGGGACGCAGTCGAGGAGCGTGCGGGCGGGGGAGGTGGTGCGGATGTTCAGTTGTGTCGTGATGTCCTTGCGATGCAGGGTTTTTAGTCGGTGGGTCCGGATGCCCTTCGGCTGGCGGTCGGCTGGAACGGCGACATCGAAGGGGGCCCTGAGCTTCCCTGCGAAGCCCCAGAGGGCCAAGGCCGAGAAATGGCTGAGGGCCGCGCCGGGGCCGCAGGCCAGCACCGCGGCGGACGCCCGCTCATGGGGCGTCTGGGCGGGGCGGCCAACCCCGTAGACGCCCGGGTACGACGGGAACAGCTTGCCGTGGCGGACCCGGTACTTGATCGCTGACGGACCGAGGCCGAGTGCGAGCAACTGCTGGCGGGTCACGTTGCCCTGCTGCTTCAGGGCGAGGCGTGGGAGATCGGGGTCCATATTGAGCCCTGATCTCCCACCGCCCCATCCCTCGCCCCCACTGGGCTCGAATCGGCACACAGTTGTTACGCTCGCCGGCATGGCGATCGCGACCCCTTACAACGAGAAGACGGACGAGCAGAAGGCGATCTGCGAGATGGTCCACCAGTTCGCGGACGAGCAGATCCTCCC
>DASXOS010000066.1:0-8659 GCA_036494115.1 Solirubrobacteraceae bacterium
CTAGAGGGTCGAGGCCAGCGCCTGCGCCAGACGGGCGATGACAGCGAATGGCTGTTCGTTGAGCTGGCGCCACGTGATCCGGATCACCCTGTAGCCGGCCGCGACGAGAACCTGGTCGCGCTCGCGGTCGGACTCGAAGCTCGCGCGGCTCCCGTGGGTGCCAACCCCGTCGACCTCGACGATGAGCCGCTCCCGTTCCCATACGAAATCGACGAGGTATCCCAGGATGTGGCGGTTCGCCGCTGGTTGGGTCAGGCCCGCCTGCCGGACCCGCGATCGCATCAGTCGCTCCGCCTTCGATCGCGTGTATCCGCGTCCCCCATCATCGGCGAGCAGGCGCCGGATGAGGGCCGCCCCGCGTCTGGTCGGTGCGCGGTCGATCACCGCCAGGAGCTGGCGGTCGCTGAGGTGGTGGTGGACCCGAGCCTCCTGCAAGGCGTGCTCGACATCGTTGACCGGCTCGGCGGCCGCGACGTCGCAGACCGTTCGGGCCACAGTCGTGACGGGAATGCCGCCCAGGTCGCGGATCTCGGCGCGCGGGAGATCCTTTGTGCGATGGATCGTGATCCCGGGATACGCGCCGGGATTCCGCGCCAGCGCCGTCACCTCGGCATCACGGTCGCAGGCGGGGACGAGGTCCCACAGCTCGGCGGCGGTGCGATGGCTGGCGACGACATCGGGCCCACACGCCAGCACTGCCGCCCGTGCCTTCCCCCGCGAGGACGGTGGGTCCGGGCCGAGCACGTAGACGCCACGGTGGCGCCGACGCAGCCATCCGACCGCCACTCGTTGACGGATGATCCCCGGCGTCAGGCCGACGGCGAGCAGTTCGTGACGGGTGATCACATTGTCGTGTGAGGCCGCGAGCGCCACCGCTGCCCGTTCGTGACGACCGCAGCTCGACAAATCCAGCGGAAGTCCGGGCGATTGTCGAGCTACGTGCGTCATCAAGCAACAGCCCGGCACGGCCGCCCCGCGCCGCCGGCATTGACGAGCTGTGGTCGTTGGCGGCCTCTCATCCGCCGCATGATCCACCCGAATCGGGCCGTCAGCGTGGATCGGCACCCAATTGGCACTACCTCGTTGCAAAGTCGTTCGCGGGCGCCACGGGTTGAGCACGAAGAAGATCACCGGTAGATAGATTGTCCGCTACGAGACGATTTGCTACGATTCGTTCCCGCACGAGATTGACCCGCACCTCGGAGGTAGCAAATGACCGACACTTCTCAGATAGGCACAGCTCCGGCGACGAATGACCGCGCGCGCTGGATCGCGCTCGTGGTGCTGTGCGTCGGGATGCTGATGATCATCCTCGACATGACGATCGTGAACGTCGCGCTGCCCTCGATCCAGCGCGACCTGGGGTTCTCCCAGTCGAACCTGGCGTGGGTGGTGAATGCCTACCTGATCACGTTCGGCGGCCTGCTGCTGCTGGCCGGCCGGCTCGGTGACCTGGTCGGGCGCCTGCGCATGTTCCAGATCGGCCTTACCGTGTTCGTGTTGGCGTCCGCTCTATGCGGCGCGGCCAACAGTCAGGGGATGCTGATCGTCGCGCGCTTCGTGCAGGGCGTCGGCGGCGCGCTGTCCTCGGCCGTCATCCTGGGGATGATCGTGACCATGTTCCCGAAGCCGCAGGACCAGGCCAAGGCGATCGGGATCTTCAGTTTCGTCGCCGCGGCGGGCGCGTCGATCGGCCTGTTGCTCGGTGGCGTGATCACCGAGGCGATCAACTGGCACTGGATCTTCTTCGTCAACCTGCCGATCGGGATCATCACCTCGGTGCTCGCGTTCCGGCTCGTCCCCGGCGACAAGGGGATCGGGCTGCGACAGGGCGCTGACGTGCTCGGCGCCGTCCTGGTCACCGGTGCGCTGATGCTCGGCGTCTACACGATCGTGAAGGCGCAGGACTTCGGGTGGGGCTCGCTCCACACGCTCGGTCTCGGCGCCATCGCCATTGCCCTGCTCGGCGGTTTCGTGGCCTGGGAGGGCCGCGCGCGCCAGCCGCTGATGCCGCTGCATATCTTCCGCAGCCGTAATGTGACCGGGGCGAACCTGGTCCAGATGCTGATGGTCGGCGGCATGTTCGGGATGTTCTTCCTGGGCAGCCTCTACATGCAGCGTGTCCTCGGGTACTCGGCGCTCCAGATCGGGTTCGCGTTCCTCCCGGTGGCGCTGTTGATCGCAGCGTTCTCGCTTGGCCTCTCGGCCCGGCTGAACATGCGGTTCGGGCCGCGGGCGACGCTGATCCCGGCGTTGGTGTCAATGGCCGCGGGTCTGGCCCTGTTCACCCAGGTGCCGGTCCACGCGAGCTACGCCGCCGACCTGCTCCCCTCGATGATCCTGATCGGGATCGGGGCAGGGCTGGCGTTCCCGTCACTGATGACGCTCGCGATGACGGGCGCCGCTCCGAGTGAGGCCGGACTGGCCTCGGGACTCGTCAACACCACGCAGCAGGTCGGTGGCGCCCTGGGCCTGGCCGTGCTGGCCACGCTCTCGACGACGCGCACCGACAACCTGCTCCACGGTGGCAAGGCCGCGGCCGACGCGCTGACCGGGGGCTACCACCTCGCGTGGGCGGTCGGGACGGGCCTGCTAGTGGCGGCGATCGGCTTTGCGGTCACGATCCTGCAGCCGGCTCCGGCCATGGTCACGCCGGAGGAGCAGGCCGACAGCGAGCTGCTCCTGTCCGAGGCTGCCTAGCAACTACGACGCATAGTCGCTCAGCTCCGCGGGGGCCCAGTGCCCCCGCGGAGCGAGGCGATCACCTCCACGAGCCGGCCGAACGCCGGCTTTGGTGCGTAGTCGCTGCGCATGATTCCGAAGCGGAAGGACATGTCGTCGCGGCTGCTGTCGGCGTCGCGGAGCGTGAACAGGCTCCAGTGCCTGACCCCCAGCTCGTCGCGGCGGGCATGGATCGCCCGCAGCACCCGCTCGAGCACGTCCGCCTGACGCTCCTCCGGACGCTCCGGCCCGGTGGGCCAGCCGTTCTCGCAGATCCGGATGGGAACCGATGACCCGATCCCGGCCGCCGGCAGCGACTCCTGGCGGAAGCTCCGCAGCAGCCAGTCGACGACGCCGTCGAGCTGGTCGAGCTCGAACCGCGGACCGAACACGTCCGGGTACATGTCGAGCCCCGCGAAGTCGACTGCCGCGGCGAACTCCTCGCCACCGAGCGTCCGCAGCGCTGGCCAAAAGCCAGGCTCCGCCGGACCGGCGTCCGGCACCGCGGCAAAGCCGATCGCCGGTGAGGACGCGCCATCAGCCCGCGCCCGCGTGGCCGCGATCACCCCGCGCACGAGCGCCTCGGCCGCCCCGGGAAACGCGCCGTCCGCGGCCGACGGGATCCCGGTGAGGTTCGCCTCGCTCGTCACCTGCACGACTTGGAGGCGGTGGCCGTACTCGGCCACCACGCGGGCCACGAACGACGTCCAGGCGTCGACGTCGCCGCGTTCGTCCCGGTAACAGAGGGCGAGCTCCCAGCGGGCGTCGGCCGCCGCGATCCGCGCCACCTGCGAAAGCGCGGCATCGGTCGAATCCGCGCCGAACCACGCCACGTACATCCGTAAGAGCAGCGGGGGCCCGTTGCCGCGCAATCGATCGAACGCGCGCCGGATCTGCTCGAAGTCGTCAGGCGGGCCGGTGGCGAGACCGTCCGGGGTGCCGGCCATCCCGAGCGGGAACGCCCCGAACGAGAACTCCTCGATCATCTCCCGCACGCTACGCCCTCGGCTCAAGACCGTCAGGCCGAGCGCCGATAGTGGACCGGGCGACGGATGGTGTCCGCGCCGCCGGTCATTTCGTTCTGCTCTCATGGCTGCGCTTCCCCGATCTCCGATCGCCGTCCATCACGGGCGCTTAACAGAGGCCGACGCGACGCGCCTGCTGTGGCGCGCCGGGTTCGGGCCGCGGCCGGGCGAGGCTCGGCGGCTGGCCAAGCTCGGCCTCGACGCGGCGGTCCGTTCGCTGACCCGTCCGCATGGCCCGGCGCGGCTCGTCGGCCGGCGGCCCCACGGCGAGCACGGACAGCCGCTCGATCCGATCAACGTGTGGGGCGACGGGCACAACTGGTGGCTCGACCGGATGGTGCGCTCGACCCACCAGCTGACCGAGCGGATGACGCTCGTCTGGCACAGCTGGTTCGCCACCTCGATCGAGGCCTCGAGCGCCGCGCTGATGCTGCGCCAGAACGAGATGATGCGGGCCCGGGCGCTCGGGAACTTCCACGACATGCTCGTCGAGGTCACGCAGGACCCGGCGATGCTGCTGTGGCTGTCGAACTCCTCCAACAACAAGTGGAGCCCGAACGAGAACTACGCGCGCGAGATGATGGAGCTTTTCACGCTCGGCGCCGACCGCGGGTACACGCAGCGTGACGTCCACGACCAGGCGCGGGCGCTGACCGGCTGGACGAACGACTGGCACGAGGGGGCCGGGCCGAGCAACTTCCGCTACGACCCGGCGTTGCACGACACCGGCGTCAAGGTGATCTTCAGCCAGCGGGGGAAGTTCGACTGGCAGGACAGCTGCCGGCTGTGCGTGGAGCATCCGCTCCACCCGTCGTTCTTGGTGGGCAAGCTGTGGGGCTACTTCGTCCCGACGCCGCCGCCACCGGGAACCGCCCGCGCGCTCGAGCGCGCGTATGTCCACAGCGGCTACGAGATCCGCCCGCTGATCGAGGCGATCCTCCGTCATCCGCACTTCTATCGCGGGCCGCGCATGGTGATCCCGCCGGTCGTGTACTGCGCCGGGCTGCTCCGCGCGCTCCGCGGCTCGATCCGCACGAACGCGTGGGCGTGGATCTGCCAGCAGGCCGGGCAGATGCTGTTCGAGCCGCCGAACGTCGCCGGCTGGGACTACACCCACTGGCTCGACACGTCGCGGTGGGCCGGGCGGTTCAGCGCCGTCAACTACGCGCTGATGCACGACGTGCTCGATCCCAGCGCCAAGCACTACCCCACCCACGAAGGACCCGGCGAGGCGGTGGAGAAGGCACTGGGGTTCTGGAACGACCCGCCACTCTCGCCGCACACCCGCCACCACCTGCTCGAGTTCAGCCGCCGTGCGCAGCGCGGGATCAAGGCCGACTGGGAGCAGGTGAGCTATCGCATCCTGCGCCAGAACGCGCTGCGGAGCCTGATCCCGACGACCCCGGAGTGGCAGACGTGTTGAAGCGAAACTGCTGTGACGGGTTCACGCGCTCGGAGGCGATGCGTCGCGCGATCGCCGCGGGCGGTCCCTGCTCGACCCGCGAGTGGGATCCGCGGATGCCGCTACCCGCCGGCACCGGCGTCGATCGCCGGCGCTTCCTGCTCGGCGCCGCGGGCGGGATGCTGTCGGTGTACGGCGCCGGGAGGCTCGGGCTGACCAACCGGGTGCTCGGAGACGGCATCGCGCAGGCCGCCGCAGGCCCTTCGGAGCCGGTGCTCGTGTCCGTCTTCCTCGCCGGGGGGATCGACGCGCTCTCGCTGCTCGCGCCGGTGGGCGATCCGCTGTATCGCAAATACCGGCCGACCCTCGCCGTCGCGCCGGACCAGGGCGAGCCGTTCGCGGAGGATCCACGGCTGCACTGGCATCCGGCGGCGAGCTCATTCGCCTCGCTGCACGCCGCGGGCAAGATGACGGTGTTCCCGGGGATCGGCTACACGACCCCCGACATGTCCCACTTCACGTCCCGCCACTACTGGGAGGTGGGGCAGACCGAGACGAGGACCCTCACCGGCTGGCTCGGCCGCTACCTGGACGTGGCGGGAAGCCCCAGCAATCCGCTCCAGGGCATGTCGCTGGACGGCGAGATGAACCCGACGCTCGCCACGGCGCACAACCCGGTCGCGGCGATCGACCGTCCGGAGACGTTCTCGCTGTGGCTCGAGGGCGTGTGGGGCGATGTGTTCGACTGGACGCTCGACTCCGCCGCCGGGCTCGGTACTGCCCAGCGCCACATCCACGACGAGGCGGTGGCGCAGGTCGCCGAGGCGGCGTCCGAGGTCGGCATCGTCCGCCACGCGCTCGCGCCGTTCCGCACCGCGGACGGCACGGCCGCCTACACGAGCCCGGTCACGTATCCGAACGCGGGCGACTCGGACTTCCCCCAGCGGCTGGCCGGGCTGGCCGCGATGATCGCCGCCGGGCTGCCGCTGCGCTGCGTCGCGCTCACCTCCGACGACCAGTTCGACACCCATTCCGGGCAGGCGGGAACGTTCGACGAGGCGCTCACGCTCGTGGCGGACTCACTCGCGGCATTCCAGGCGGACCTGGAGGCGCGTGGGATCGCCGACCGGGTGCTCGTCCACGTGTGGTCGGAGTTCGGCCGCCGCGCGCAGGAGAACGGGTCCGGCGGCACCGACCACGGCGCCGGCGGGGTCTCGATGCTGCTCGGAACCCGATCCACGGGCACGATGGTCGGGGAGTACCCGGGACTGACCAGCCTCGACACGAACGGCAACCTGCGCGAGAACGTCGACTTCCGGGGGGTGTACTGCTCGCTGCTCGAGCAGTGGTTCGATCACGACGCCGCATCGGTGATCCCGGGCGCGAGCGGCTTTCCGCGTTACAGGCTGGTGCGATGAGAGGGCTTCGGCGCTTCTCGACGATGCTCGTGCTCGGCGCCACCGGTCTGGTCGCCGTGGCCTCGACCGGCACGCACGTTCAGGCCTCCCGGTTCTTCGCAACCCCGATCAAGCACGAGCAGAGCCACCGCCGCACCCCGCCGGCGCGAATGCTGGTGTACGCGCAGGAGTGGTCGCTGTGGCCCTCGCGCACATCGGTGCCGGCGGGCCGGGTGACGGTCCAGCTCTGGAATCGCGGGGAGGACTCCCACGATCTCCGGATCCAGCGCCTCGGAGCCGGCGGCAGCCTGACCGGGCCCGCCCAGGGCGTTGCGATCACCCGCTCGGGCGGGGTCAGCCACTCGACCTGGAAGCTGAAGCCAGGGCGCTATGAGCTCTACTGCTCGCTCCCCGGGCATCTCCAGAACGGGATGCACACCACGCTCGTCGTGCACTGATCGCCCCGCGTGCGAAGCTTTCGCCGGTGAGCAGCGCGACGATCCTCGAGCTGATGGGCGAGCTCGGGAGCCCCGCCGGCCAGGCCGACCCATATCCGGTCTACGAGCGGCTGCGGGCGATGGGGGACGTGGTCAGCGGCCCCGACGACGCACTGCTCGTCACCGGCCACCGTCAGTGCGCGGCCCTGCTGCGCGACAACCGGTTGCGCAAGTCGCCGGGCCGGCTGCTGGTCGCCGCCGGGTTCCCCGACTGGATCGAGCGGCCCGCGCTGCGCATGATGTTCACGAGCCTGTTGATGATCAACCCGCCCGAGCACACGCGGCTGCGGGCCCTCGTCTCGAGGGAGTTCACCGCGCGACGGGTGAGCGCGCTGCGCCGGCCGATCACCGCGATCGCGGAAGAGCTCCTCGCGCCGCTCACAGGCGAGGTCGACTTCATCGACACGATCGCGTTCCCATTCCCGGTGACCGTGATCGGCGAGCTATTGGGAATCCCGGCCGCCGACCGGCCGATGTTCCAAGGCCTCGTGCACGACTGGTCGAGCGTGCTCGAGATCCTCAATCCGCCGGCCGTCGAGGGGGCAGACGCGGCGGCAACGCGGATCCGCGCGTATCTGAGCGAACTCGCCGCCGAGCGGCGTGCCGCTCCGCGCGACGACCTGATCTCGGCGCTCGCCGCAGTTTCGACCGAGACCGCGGACGCCGACGCCGACGGCGACGGCGCGCTCAGCGACGACGAGCTCGTGACGACGGCGGCGCTGATCTTGGCCGCCGGCTTCGAGACGACGACCGGCCTGCTCGCCAACGGTCTGCTGGCGCTGCTCGCGCATCCAGCCGAGGCCGATCGGTTGCGCCACCACCCTGAGCTGGCGCAATCGGGGGTCGAGGAGCTGCTCCGCTACGACAGCCCGGTGCAGATGATCTACGGCCGCTCAGCAGTCGAGGAGATGACGGTCGGCGACCTCGAGCTCCACGCCGGGCAGCGGGTCATCACGATCCTCGGCGCCGGCAACCGCGACCCGAACGTCTTCGAGCAGCCCGCGGAGCTGAGACTCGATCGTGACGAGGGCGGCGTGCTGTCATTCGGCGCCGGCATCCACCACTGCCTCGGCGCCGCGCTGGCGCGACTAGAGGGGCAGGTCATGTTCCCGCTCCTGCTCGAGCGCTTCCCGCAGCTTCGCCTCGCCGGCGAACCGGTGCACCGTCCCGGGATCGCGATCCACAGCTACATGGCGATGCCGGTGGCGCTCGCCTGACTCGGGGCCTAAACGCTGGTCAGGCGCTCGATGCCGTCGCCGGCGGCCACCCAGGGGCGCAGCAGGCGCAGGGCGGACAGGATCGCGCGGGTCGCCGGCGAGCGGTTGAGCGTGTAGAAGTGGATTCCGGGGGCGCCGCGGGCCAGCAGCTCGGCGCACTGGAGGGTGGCGTAGGCGACGCCGAGCTCGAGCACGGCGTCGCGGTCCTCGGCGCGCCATTCGAGCGCCTCGAGCAGCCGCTCGGGAATCGAGGCCTTGCACATGCCGGTGATCGTCTTGATCTGGGCGACGTCGGTGATCGGCATCACGCCGGGGATGATCGGCACCTCGATCCCGGCGGCGCGCGCCTCGTCGACGAAGTTGAAGTACAGCTCGTTGTCGAAGAACAGCTGCGTGATCA
>DASXOS010000067.1:0-24153 GCA_036494115.1 Solirubrobacteraceae bacterium
CCCGTTCCTGCAGAACGTGCAGCCTCCTCCGGGTTGATCCGGTTAGAGTCGCCCGCCAATGGCCGAGCGCGCGCACGACATCGTCGTCTACGGCGCCACCGGGTTCACCGGTGAGCTGACGGCCGCGTACCTCGCCCGCCACGCCGGGCCCGGCACGCGCTGGGCGCTGGCAGGGCGCAATCGCGCGAAGCTCGAGGCGGTCCGCGGGCGGCTCGCGCAGATCGACCCGGCCTGTGCCGAGTTGCCGCTGCTGGAGGCGGACGCGGGCGATCCCGAGTCGCTGCGCGCTGTGGCCGAGTCGACGAAGGTCGTGATCACCACGGTCGGCCCCTACATCCTCTACGGC
This sequence comes from Solirubrobacteraceae bacterium, assembly GCA_036494115.1. Lineage (GTDB taxonomy): Bacteria > Actinomycetota > Thermoleophilia > Solirubrobacterales > Solirubrobacteraceae > Palsa-465. The sequence continues at coordinate 347 of DASXOS010000067.1, forward strand.
GAGCCGCTCGTCGCGGCCTGCGCGACGGCCGGCACCGACTACGTCGACCTCACCGGCGAACCGGAGTTCGTCGATCAGATGTGGCTGCGCTACCACGAGCAGGCGCAGCAGAGCGGCGCGCGGCTGGTCCACTCGTGCGGATTCGACTCGATCCCGTACGACCTCGGAGTCCTGTTCACGGTCGAGCAGTTGCCCGAAGGCTCCCCGATCGCGCTCGAGGGGTTCGTGCGCGTCGGCGGCACGTTCTCCGGCGGCACCTACCACTCGGCGATCGAGATCATGGGCCGCCTGCGCCAGGGCCTGCGTGTCGCCAAGGAGCGCCGCCAGAAGGAGCCCCGTCCATCGGATCGCAAGGTGCGCGGCGTGCCCGGCAAGCCGCACCGCAGCGAGGTCGCCGGCGGCTGGGTGGTTCCGTTCCCGACGATCGACCCGCAGACCGTCCTGCGCTCGGCGCGAGCGCTCGACCGCTACGGGCCCGACTTCAGCTACGCCCACTATCTGGTCACGAAGGGGCTCCCGACGACGGTCGGGCTGGCCGCTGGTGCCGGCACCCTGATCGCCCTGGCGCAGATCCCCCCGGCACGCACGGTGCTGCGCAAGCTGAAGAGCCCCGGCGACGGCCCGAGTCCTGAGCAGCGTGAGAAGGCGTGGTTCACCGTGCGGTTCGTCGCCGAGGCCGACGGGAGCCGGATCGTCACCGAGGTCAGGGGCGGCGATCCCGGGTACGGCGAGACCTCGAAGATGCTCGCGGAATCGGCGCTGTCGCTGGCCCACGACGACCTGCCCGAGCGCGCCGGGCAGCTGACGCCGGCGGTGGCGATGGGCGATGCGCTCCTGGGGCGCCTGCAGCGTGCCGGGATGACGTTCGAGGACGTCTCCGGCCGATGACCGTCACCCCGCAGGACGCGACCGCGGCCGAGCACGCCGCCTACGGCAAGCACCCCGGCTTCCGCGCGCTCCACGCGAAGGGGACGCTCCTGAAGGGCACGTTCACCGCGACGCCGGAGGCGACCGCGCTGAGCAGAGCGGCCCACCTGCAGGGCGAGGCGGTCCCGGTCACGGTCCGGGTGTCGAACGGCGGCGGCAACCCGCGGGTCCCGGACTACGCCCCCGACGTGCGCGGCCTGGCGGTGAAGATGTACCTCCCTGACGGGGCGCGGACTGACATCGTCGCGCAGAGCCTGCCCCGGTTCCCGTTCCACGGTCCGGGCCCGTTCGTGGAGTTGCTGCGGGCCCAGGGCGCAGGCGCGGCCGCGGCCTGGAAGCTGCCGGTGTTCCTGGCACGCCATCCGGAGACGATCCCGACGCTCCCGGCCAACCTTGCCGCGATGCGGCCGGTCCCGAGCTACGCCGCGATCGCGTACTACGCGATCCACGCCTACCGGTTCGTCGCCGCCGACGGCAGCGCCAGCTACGTCCGCTACACGCTGGCGCCCGAGGAGCCGGGGCGCCACCTGACGCCGTGGGCGGCGCGCAAGCTCGGCCCTGACTACCTCCAGGACGAGATCCGCACCCGGGTGTCGCAGAGACCGGTGCGCTTCACCCTCCAGTTGCAGATCGCCGGACCCGAGGACGAGGTCGACGACCCCTCGTCGGTGTGGCCCGCGGAGCGACGCCGGGTCAACGCCGGAACGATCGCGCTCACCGGACTCGACACCGAGCGGGAAACGGATGGCGACGTGCTGGTGTTCGACCCGAGTCGCGTCGTGGACGGCATCGAGTGCTCGAACGATCCGGTGCTCCGGTTCCGTCCGTCGGCCTACTCGGATTCCATCGCATTACGGACCGACGGCTGATGGCCGGCAAATGGACAGCCGCCGACATTCCCGACCAGCATGGCCGCGTCGCCGTCGTCACGGGTGCGAACTCCGGCCTCGGCATCGCCACCGCCCGCGGTCTGGCCGGCGCCGGGGCGACCGTGGTCATGGCCTGCCGCGACCGTGGAAAGGGCGAACGCGCGGTGGAGGAGATCCGCGCCGGCGTGCCCGACGCCGACCTCGACCTGCGCGAGCTTGACCTCGCCGACCTGGACTCGGTGCATGCGTTCGCCGCCGCGCTCAGCGAGTCGCATGGCCGCCTCGATCTGCTGATCAACAACGCCGGGGTGATGGCGCCGCCGAGGCGGCTGACCAAGGACGGGTTCGAGAGCCAGCTCGGGACCAACCATCTCGGCCACTTCGCCCTCACCGGCCTGCTGATGAGCGCGTTGCTGGCCGCCGACGCGCCGCGGGTGGTCACCGTCGCGAGCGGCGCCCACCGGATCGGCAGGATCAACTTCGACAATCTGAACGGCGAGCGGCGCTACAACAACTGGCTCGCCTACGGGCAGTCGAAGCTGGCCAACCTGATGTTCTGCTTCGAGCTCCAGCGCCGGGCGGGCGCCGCGGGGACGGAGCTGCTGAGCATGGCGGCGCACCCGGGCTATGCCGCCACCAACCTGCAGTTCGCCGGGCCGGCGGCGTGGTACGAGAAGGCGACGATGGCTGTCGCCAACAAGGTGATCGCGCAGAGCGCCGAGATGGGTGCGCTGCCGTCGCTGTACGCCGCGACCAAACCCGGGCTGCCCGGGGGCTCGTTCGTCGGCCCGGACGGGTTCATGGAGCAACGCGGCCATCCGCACGTCGTCACCGCCGCCGGCCGCGCCTACGACGAGCAGGCGTGGCTGCGGTTGTGGGAGGTCTCCGAGGAACTGACCGGCGTGCACTACGAGTTCACCGGCGCGCCCGCAGCCACGTGACCGACCTGCGCCGGGACGGCGGGGCGGCGCTCGAGTGGGCTGCGAGCTACCTGGAGCGCGTGCATGAGCTGCCGGTCCTGGCACAGGTGCGGCCCGGCGAGATCCGAAACCGGCTACCGAAGAGCGCACCGGAGGAGGCCGAGCCGTTCGCCGACGTGCTCCGCGATCTCGACGAGGTGCTGCTCCCCGGCGTCACCCATTGGCAGCACCCGCGGTTCTTCGCGTACTTCGCTACCAGCGCCGCCGAGGAGGCGATCCTGGCCGAGATGCTGGCGGCGACGCTCAACTCGGTCGCGTTCCTCTGGCGCACGGCGCCGGCCGCGACCGAGCTCGAGTACGTCGTCCTCGACTGGGTGGCCCAGCTGCTGGGACTGCCGGCGGGGTGGCATGGGCACATCGAGGACACCGCGTCGACCTCGACGCTCGCCGCAATCATCGCGGCTCGCGAGGCCACCGGGCGGGACGTGGTGGTGGCGTCCGAGCACGCCCATTCGGCGGCCGAGAAGGCGGCTCGCATGGTCGGGATGCGGTTGCGCACGGTGCCTGTCGACAACGAGTTCCGCATGCGGGCCGAGGCGGTGGCTGAAGGGCTGGATCAGGCCGCCGTTGTCGTGGCTACCGTTGGGACGACTGCGGCCGCGGCGGTTGATCCCGTGGGGGCAGTGGCGGACGCGTGTGCGGCGGCCGGGACGTGGCTCCACGTCGACGCTGCGTACGCCGGGACCGCGATGGTGTGTGAGGAGCACCGGTGGGCGTTCGACGGCGTTGACCGCGCCGACTCGGTCGTCGTCAACGCGCACAAGTGGATGCTGGCGCCGATGGACTGCTCGCTGCTGTGGACCCGGCGGCCCGAGGACCTGCGGCGGGCGTTCAGCGTCATCCCCGAGTTCCTGCGCACGCCCGACGCCGAGGACGCGCTCAGCCTCAGCGAGTACGGCCCGGTGCTCGGCCGCCGCTTCCGCGCGTTGAAACTGTGGGCGGTGCTGCGCTGCCGGGGCCGTCGTGGCCTCCAGGAGCACGTGCGGCGTGGCGTCGAGCTCGCTGCCGCGTTCGAGTCCTGGGTCGCCGCCGAGCCCGGCTGGGAGATCTGCGCACCGCGGCACTTCTCGCTGGTGTGCTTCCGGATGGAGGGGGACGATGAACGCAACCGGGCGCTGCTGGAGCGGGTCAACGCGAGCGGTGAGATGTTCATCTCCCACGCCGTGCTGAACGGGCGCTACGTGCTCCGGCTGGCGATCGGGCAGCTCACGACGACCGATGCCGACGTGAGCGGAGCATGGGAAACGCTGAAACGGGAAGGGGAGGCCATATGATGCCGGCGGTGCGCTCGAGGACTTATTCGATCGAAATGATGTTGGTGGTGGCCGCGATCGCGGCGATGGCTTTGGCCGCGATCCTGCTCGGGTCGCTTCCCGCCTCGGCGCGGGCGCTCGAACTGCCGCCGACTCCGATCCCGTCCACGGGCGCGCAGCCCACCTTCGAAGGGGCACCGGCCAATCCGGCGCCGATCCCCCGCATCGGGCACACGCCCCAGAACCCGTACATGGCGTTCAACGGCACCTCCGAGATCCACGACGACGCCTGGCAGACCGACGCCTACACGTGGGCGGGGCCGCTCGGCCGCGCCGCGGTCACGAAGTCGACGCTGATCACCCGCGACTGCGGCTCGCTGACGTTCGACGAGCACGGGCACGTGCTGTCGGTGTGCGTCGGCCTGAGTGGCCCGCAGCTGTACATGTTCGATCCGGACACGCTGGCCACGATCGCGACGTTCGCGCTCCCGCCGCGCCAGAGCGCGCCGGCCCCGACCACCGTCTACCAGGACTTCACCGGCGGCGGCTACTTCTACCTCGACGACCAGGGCGACGTCGTGACCGCCACCACGACCCGGCACATCTTCGTGATCGCGGAGACGTCCGACGGGACCGGCTTCGTCAAGGTCGGCGACTACGACCTCTCGGGCGTCCTCAGCCCCGACGAGAAGATCACCTCGGCGCTGCCCGATGTGCACGGCCTGCTGTGGTTCGTCGCCCGCAGCGACGGCGTCGTCGGCACGCTCGACTTCAAGTCCGGCCAGATCCACGTCGTCCGGCTCGGCCACGGCGCCGACGGCGAGATCGAGAACTCATTCGCCACCGACATGAAGGGCGGCGTGTACCTCGCCACCAACCACGCGCTGTACCGATTCGTGGCGGGGACCGGAGGCGTGCCCCGGATCTCGTGGCAGGTGCGGTACCCGAACAGCGGCGAGACGAAGCCCGGCCAGGTCGACGCGGGGACCGGCACGACGCCGACCGTGATGCAGCATGGCTATGTCAGCATCACCGACGACGCCGACCCGATGAACGTCGTCGTCTACCGCACGAAGGTCAAGCTGACCAAACGCGTGCGCCGCCACCATCATTGGCGACGCATCCACCAGCGCCGCCAGGTGTGCAAGGTGCCGGTGTTCTCGCGCGGAGCCGGCGACACCGAGAACTCGATCGTTGCCGCCGGTCGCTCGATGATCGTCGAGAACAACTATGGCTACAGCGGCCTTACGTCGGTCGAGAACGGCGGTATGACCAAGCCCGGTTTCGCGCGGGTCGACATCAACAAGAACGGCAAGGGCTGCCGTCTGGTGTGGGCCAACACGACCGAGGCGGCGCCGTCCGTCGTGCCGAAGCTGTCGCTCGCCACCGGCCTGCTCTACACCTACACCAAGGGTCCGGGCTCGAGCGACCCGTGGTACTGGACGACGCTCAGCTACCGCACCGGCAAGGTCGTCTACAAGCAGCTCGCGGGCACCGGCCTCGGCTACAACAACAACTACGCCGGGATCGCGCTGAGCCGCAACGGCACCGAGTACCTGGGGACGCTCGGCGGGCTGATCATGCTCCGCGACGGGATCTGAGTCGCTCGGCGCGCGGCTCCGCGACGGGATCTGAGTCGCTCGGCGCGCGGCTCGGCCGGCTACTTGAGCTCGGCCGAGCTCTTACCGAGCAGCAGCCGCGAGACGACGAGCAGCTGGATCTGCTGGGTGCCCTCGAAGATGTCGAGGATCTTGACGTCGCGGGCCCACTTCTCGAGCAGCTCGCCCTCGCCGTAGCCGGTGGCGCCGGCGAGCGCCACGCAGCGCAGGGCGATGTCGGTGCCGGTCCGGCCCGCCTTGGCCTTGGCCATCGAAGCCTGCAATGAGTTCGGCTTGCGGTTGTCGGCCATCCAGGCCGCCTGCAGCGTCAGCAGCCGCGCGGCCTCCCAGTCGGACTCCATCGCGATGAACTCCGACGCGGCCGCGGATTGGCGGTGCGGGGGGACGTCGTAGTCGATCTCGATTCCGGCCTCGGCGAGCAGCTCGCGCGTGCGATCCAGGCAGGCACGGGCCACGCCGATCGCCATGCCGGCGACGAGCGGCCGGGTGTTGTCGAACGTCTGCATCACGCCGGCGAAGCCGCGCTTGGTCTCGATCTCGGGGCTGCCGAGCAGGTTCTCCTTGGGCACACGGCAGTCGGAGAGGACGAAGTTCGCGGTGTCCGACGCGCGGATCCCGAGCTTGTGCTCGAGCCGGTCGAGCTTCAGCCCCGGGTTGTCGCGCTCGACGACGAACGACTTGATCGCGCCGCGGCCCTGCGAGCGGTCGAGCGTCGCCCAGACCACGATCAGGTCGGCGCGGTCACCGCTCGTGACGAAGATCTTCTCGCCGTTGAGGATGTACTCGTCGGTCTCCTCGTCGAATTTGGCGGTGGTGCGGATCGCGGCCGAGTCAGACCCGGCCTCGGGCTCGGTGATCGCCATCGCGGCCCACTTGCCGCCAAAGCGCTCGAGCTGCTCATCGTCGGCGACGGCGGCGATCGCGGCCTGGCCGAGACCCTGGCGGGGCATCGTCAAGAGCAGCCCGACGTCGCCCCAGCAGAGCTCGGTCAGTCCGAGCAGGCTGGCGATGTTCGACCCGTTGCGATTGCCGTCGCGGTCCTTGTCGGACTTGGCGCCGTTCGAGCCCGAGGGCCCACCGCCGACCGTGCCCGCGCCGGCCCCGCCGAGCGCGCCCGACTCGTTCATGCCGTCGATTACGGCGGCGAGCATGTCGAGCTCCTTCGGGTACTCGTGCTCGGCGGTGTCGTACTTGCGGCTGATTGGGCGGAAGACCTCGTTCGCGACCTGGTGCGATTGGGAGACGAGCGCCTGGAACTTCTTGGGGATTTCGAGGTTGATCGGCATCAGACCAGCACGGCTCCTTCCATCACCGCGGCGGCGCGCAGGTCGCGGTACCAGCGCTCGACGGGGTGCTCCTTGACGTACCCGTGGCCGCCGAGGAGCTGGACGCCGTCGGAGCCGATGGCGACGCCGCGCTCGGCGCACAACCGGCGGGCGAGCGCGACCTCGCGGCTGGCCTCGAGGCCCTGGTCGAGGCGGCTCGCGGCGCGGTAGGTTGCGAGGCGCATGCCCTCGAGCTCGATCCCGATGTTCGCGACCGTGAACGCCACCGCCTGCCGGTTGGAGACCGGCTCGCCGAACGCGGTGCGGTCCTTGACGTAGGGGATGACGTAGTCGAGCACCGCCTGCCCGGTGCCGACGGCCAGCGCACACCAGCCGAGGCGACCGAGCTGGATGCACTGCCGGTAGATCTGGTCGTCGGCCTCGCCGAGCAGCGCGTTCTTGGGCACGGTGACGTTCTCAAGGATCAGCCGGCCGGTGGCGGCGGCGCGGATGCCCATGCCGGGGTCGGCCTCGATGCTGACGCCGTCCGTTCCCGGCTCGACGATGAATAGGGCGGGGCGGGCGGGATCCTGATCACCGAGCTGCGCCGCGACGATGAACAGCTCGCTGTCGGTCGCACGGGGGACGAGTGCCTTGACGCCGTCGAGCACGTAGTCGCCGTTGGCTTCACGCGCGCGCGTGTCGAGCTGCAGCGGATCGAACAGCGGCCGGGGCTCGAGCACGGCGAGGGCGGCGGCGGGCACGTCCTCGCCGACGAACTCGTGCAGGTAGGTGGCCTGCTGATCGGCGTCGCCCCACAGTCCGAGCGCCGTGGAGACGGCGGCCGGGGCGAGGCACGCGGCGGCGATGCCGGCGTCGCCCTGGGCCAGGGCCTCACTCAGCAGCACGGAGGTGATCGCGGAGCGCTCCTCGAGCGCGCCACCGAGCTCCTCGGGCACACCGACCATGGTGAGTCCGAGCTCGTTGGCCTGGCCGAGCAGCTCGGGCGGTGTGGCGCAGGCGGCGTCGGCGCCCTCGGCGGCGGGGCGAAGCTTGGCCAGCGCGAAGTCGCGCACCGACTCCCGGAGCATCTGCTGCTCGTCGGTCGGGGTCAGATCGAACAGATCGGCGCGGCCGGCGCGCGGCTGCCGGGCCGGACGCGACAGCTTCTGGGCCGCGGAGAACGTGCGGCCGGCGCGGGCGGCGGTGCGCACCGTCGTCTTCGACGCCCCGTGGAGGAAGCGCTCGGTCGTCCCCCGGATTCCGAGGCGGTCGAGGAAGTCAGAGGCGGCGATGCGGTTCAGCGCCCGCAGGCCATAGGCCATGCCGCGTTCAGCGAGGTTCGGCTGTGAAGACATCGGCTCCGGAGGAAAGTAGCACGAGTTTATGTGACGTCATTCGGTGTAATCGTGATGACGTCGGGGGCTTGCCGAGGAATTTACCGGCTAGTAGGTTTGGGCGTGTCGGCCGTCGGCTGGCGCCTCGGGTTTGGCTCGCTTCTGGCTTGCTTCCGGCTCGCTGCTGGCTGGCGCCCCGGCCATTCGGCCGCGCCCTGGTTGTCGGACGGGTAAGGCGCTTTGAGGGAGGGGGAGAGGGTGGCCTGCGGGGGTGGGGCGTGCTTTTCCTCGCATTCCGCGGCCGGATCGGGAGGCGTGTAGCGCCTGGCACGCATAGCGGGCACAACGTCGACACTCCTCCATCAGTTCGGGCGCAATGCGAGGAAAGACACGACCACAGTTCGACAACTCCGCCAGTCACCGAAGCGAGTGCCGGATTAGGTGCGTCATCGAGCAACAGCTCGACAATCGTCGCCAGCCCGGGAGCGATTGTCGACTTGTGGTCGCGACCGCCACACTCACCCTCCCCCTCATAGCGCTGTTCCGGTCCAAGAACCGAGGCGCGGCCGAAGGGCCGGGGCGCCAGCGCGCTGACCCCCCTTACGACGTTCTTACGCAGGCCGCGTCATCCTGACGCGGATGCGCGTGTTGATCGCCGAGGATGAGCGCAGGCTCGCTGACGCGATCGCGCGGGGGTTGCGCCGGGAGGGGATGGCGGTCGATCTGGCGCCGGACGGGTCGGATGCGCTGGTCAAGGCGCGTGTGGTGCGCTATGACGTGGTTGTGCTCGACCGCGATCTGCCCGAGGTTCACGGCGACGATGTGTGCCGGGTGATGCGCGAGGAGCGCCCGGACACCGGGATCCTGATGCTGACCGCGGCCGGGTCGCTCGAGGACGTGGTCCAGGGTCTGAGCCTCGGCGCCGACGACTACCTGCCGAAGCCGTTTCGGTTCGCGGAGCTGGTGGCGCGGATCCATGCGCTGGCGCGGCGCTCGTCGCCGAGCCGGCCGCCGGTGCTCCGCCATGGTGACCTGGAGCTCGACCCCGCACGGCGGGCGCTGTCCCGGGACGGGCGCGAGATCCACCTGGCCCGCAAGGAGTTCGCGGTGCTCGAGGCGCTGATGAGCGCCGGTGGAGCGACCGTGTCGGCCGAGGAGCTGCTCGAGCGGGTCTGGGATGAGCACGTCGACCCGTTCACGAACGTGGTGCGGATGACGATCATGACCCTGCGACGCAAGCTCGGGGACCCGCCGGTCGTGGAGACCGTGATCGGCGTCGGGTACCGGATGGCGTGATGCGCGCGGGCCGGGAGCGGCAGCGGACGCTGTGGCCGGCGCCGACGATCCGGCTTCGCCTGACCGTCCTCTACGGCCTGATGTTCCTGATCACCGGAGCGGTGCTGCTGACGATCGGCTACATCCTGGTGCGCCACAACCTCGAGCAGCGCGGGAACGTGCGGGCCGACCTGCGCCGGCTGGGGATCTCCGCCCCCTCGGGGGCGCCGCTGGGGTTCCGTCCGGGCTCGGCGGAGGCGAGCGTGGCCAACGCGGTGCGGGCCCAGCTGCGCTCGAGCGCCCTGCACCAGCTCGTCGTCGACTACCTGCTCGCCCTGGGCGTGATGACGATGATCTCGGTCGCCTCCGGCTGGCTGCTCGCGGGCCGCGCGCTGCGCCCGCTGCGGGACATCACCGCGGCGGCCCGCCGGGTGTCCGGCGAGAACCTGGGGGAGCGGATCAGCCTCGCCGGGCCCGCCGACGAGTTGCGCGAGCTGGCCGATACCTTCGACGGGATGCTCGAGCGGCTCGACGCCGCGTTCGCCAGCCAACGTCACTTCGTGGCCAACGCCTCGCACGAGCTGCGCACGCCGCTGGCGATCATGCGGACCGAGGTCGACGTCGCGCTCGCGGCGCCCGACCCCACCACGGATGAGCTGCGGGCGATGGGGGAGGCCGTGCGCGAGACCGTGGATCGCTGCGAGCGGCTGATCGAGGGCCTCCTGATGCTCGCCCGCAGCGAGGCCGCGATCGGGCGTGAGGAGGACGTCGAGCTCTCGGCGCTGGCTGGCGATTGCATCACCGATCTCCGCGCGCGGGCGCAGGAGGCGGATGTCGAGGTCACCGCGCAGCTGCGGCCTGCGTGGACACGGGGTGAGCCGGCGCTGTTGGAGCGCCTGATCGCGAACCTGGTCGACAACGGGATTCGGCACAACGCGCCCGGCGGTCACCTGTTCGTCTCCACAGCGAGCGCCGGCGGCCGCGTGCGGCTCGTGGTCCGCAACGGCGGTCCGGTGATCGATCCCGAACTCGCGCAGACGCTGACCGAGCCGTTCCGGAGGCTCGACCGGGGCAATGGCGGATTCGGGCTGGGCCTGTCGATCGTGCGCTCCGTCGCCCGCGCGCACGGCGGCACGGTGGTGGTGGCGGCGCCGCCGTCCGGGGGGCTCGAGGTCAGGATCGAGCTGCCGGCGGTTCCGGCGCCCGCCAGCATCGGGATGTCACTCGCTTTACGCTGAGCTGACGGGTCGTTTCATAGGGTCACGGCTGTGCGACGAACGTGCGCCTCGTCGCCAGGCGGGACGAAGTTTCCCGCGCACCTGGGTGCTGGCGGCGCTCCGGGCCCCGACTCCCGCTCGGAGCGTCCCGCCGGCACCCGGGACCTCACCGCCGCCTGGACTCCGCCCACGAGGCGGCCGCGGCGGCTGCGTAGAGGCCGCTGACCGTCTGGTCTTGGATACTGGGCTGCGCATGGACGAACCGGAGATTCTGTGGACCCCGACTGCGGGACGTGTGGGGCGAGCGACCATCACCCGCTACCAGCACTGGCTGGAAGAATCGCTGGGCTTGCGATCCGACACGTATGAGCAACTGTGGCGGTGGTCGGTGTCGGACCTCGAGGGATTCTGGGCCTCGATCACAGAGTTCTTCGATGTGCGGTTCGATGTCCCCGGCTCACGCGTGCTGAGCGGCGACGAGATGCCCCACGCCGAGTGGTACGCGGGCGCGCGCCTCAGCTACGCCGAGCACATCTTCCGCGGCAAGGACGAGGACCAGGTCGCGATTCACCACGCGTCCGAACTGCGCGAGCTCGACCAGTGGACCTGGGGCCGGCTGCGGCACGAAGTGGCGGGGATCGCAGCTGGCCTGAAGGCGCTCGGCGTCGAGCCGGGTGACCGCGTGGCGGCGTACATGCCGAACATCGCCGAGACCGCGGCGGCGTTCTACGCGTGCGCGTCAATCGGTGCGATCTGGTCGTCCGCAGCGCCTGAGTTCGGGTCGCGCAGCGTGATCGATCGCTTCGAGCAGATCGAGCCGAAGGTGCTGCTGGCAATCGACGGCTACCGATACGGCGGCAAGGACTACGACCGGGGCGCGGCCGTCGAGCAGATCGCCGGCGCGATCGATTCGCTGGAGCGCGTCGTCCACTTCGGCTACCTAGACGGCAGCGGATGGGAGCCCGGCTTCCTGCGGGCGGGAGAGCCGCTCGAGTTCACCTCGCTGCCCTTCGGGCACCCGCTCTGGGTGCTCTACAGCTCGGGGACCACTGGCCTGCCGAAGCCGATCGTCCACAGCCAGGGCGGCATCCTGCTCGAGCATCTCAAGCAGATGAACCTGCACCTCGACGCGCAGGCCGGGGATCGCGTGTTCTGGTTCTCGACCACCGGCTGGATGATGTGGAACTTCCTGGTCGGGGTGCTGCTCACCGACGCCTCGATCGTGCTCTACGACGGGAATCCCGGCTATCCGGACATGGGCGCGCTGTGGGATCTCGCCGAGCGCACCCGGATGAGCGTCTTCGGAACAAGTGCGGCGTTCGTCGCCGCCTGCATGAAGGAGCGGCTGGCGCTCCCTGGCGGCCGGGACCTCCAGGCGCTGAAGGCGATCGGGTCGACCGGGTCGCCGCTCAGCCCGGAGGGCTTTCGCTGGATCTACGACGAGCTCGGGTCCGAGATCTGGCTGTTCTCGACCTCCGGCGGGACCGACATGTGCACGGCGTTCGTGGGCGGGGTGCCCACGCGGCCTGTCTATCTGGGAGAGCTCCAGGCGCGGATGCTCGGTGCGTCGGTCGAGTCGTGGAGTCCCGATGGCGAGCCGCTCGTCGGCGAGGTCGGCGAGCTCGTGATCACCAAGCCGATGCCATCGATGCCGATCTACTTCTGGGGCGACGAAGACGGGGAGCGTTACCGCGAGAGCTACTTTTCGATGTGGCCGGGGATCTGGCGCCACGGCGACTGGATCGAGATCACCGAGCGAGGCACGGCCGTGATCTCCGGCCGCTCGGATTCGACGATCAACCGGGGTGGCGTGCGGATGGGAACCAGTGAGATTTACCGCGCGGCCCTGTCTCTGCCCGAGGTTGTCGACGCGCTCGTCGTCGACGTGCCGCGGGAAGGGACAGATGGCTGGATGCCGCTGTTCGTGGTGCTCCGTGACGGTGCCTCGCTGACCGATGACGTGACGAAGCGGATCCGACAGCAGATCCGCGAGGACTGCTCGCCGCGCCATGTTCCGGATGAGGTCAGGCAGATCGCCGAGGTGCCGCGGACCCTGTCCGGGAAGGTGCTCGAGGTACCGGTGAAGCGGATCCTGATGGGGACGCGACCCGATGAGGCGACCAGCCGCGAGTCGCTCGCCAACCCCGCGGCGCTCGACTACTTCGTCGATCTCGCCGGGAGCAGATAGCCACCAGAGGGCGGCCAGCGCCCCCGTTTCTTATCGTTCTCTCAAAGTGCACTAGTTGGATCCGGGCCACGGGCGCACTGGGTTTCCAGGCGCCCGGCCAACTGCAGGAGTCACAGCTGAGCATCGACCTGAAGGGCAAGCTGGCGATCGGGATCAGTGCGCTGGCGGTGGCGGCGTTCGCGGGCGGAGCGTACGCCGCCAGCCGGGAGCCGGACGGCGGCGGCCGACAGGCATTCCTCAACGATGCCGCCAAGCGGCTGCACGTCACGCCTGCGGAGCTGTCCTCGGCGCTGCGCGACGCGGCGATCGACCAGGTCGATGCGAGCGTCGCCGCGGGTCGTCTGACCCAGGCCCAGGGAGCGCGGTTGAAACAGGAGATCCAGACCGGGCACAGCCCGGTTCCCGGACCGTTCGGGTGGCTCGGCGAGTGGCGCGCGACACCCGCTGCAGCTCGGTGAAGGAGTCGCCGGACTGATTCGTCTCATCAGGTCCGGGGAAGCCATTCACGTAGTCCGCCACCTCCCGCAGGGCAGCTCTTATCAAGCTCTCATCCCTTTCTGAGTGGTTTCTCACCACGCGCTGCTTTAGTGGGAAGTCAGCAGTCACGTGAGCTTTCCAAGGGAGACAGCTAGAACATGAGTCGCAAGACCGGTCTGTTCGGAATCGTCGTCGGCGTCCTCGCCGGCGTCGCAATCGCGCTCGTCGTCGCGGGCGGCGGTAAGAACACGTCCTCGAACGTGACCACCACCGTCTATCAGTCTTCCGGTGCGGTGCCGACGTCGCTCAGCACCAGCAAGGGCATGAGCATCAACCAGATCTACCGGTCGGCGAGCCCCGGGGTCGTCGACATCACCGTAGTCGAGAACAGCGGCGGCGTCGGGCTCCTCGGTGGGTCCCAGCAGACCCAGGGCGAAGGCGCCGGTGTCGTCTATGACACCAAGGGCGACATCCTCACCGACCAGCACGTGGTGTCCGGCGCGAGCTCCGTCCAGGTCGCCTTCCAGGACGGCCGCAAGGTGTCGGCCAAGGTGCTCGGGACCGATCCATCGACCGACGTCGCGGTGATCCACGTCGACGTTCCCGCCTCCGAGCTGCATCCGATCCCGCTCGCCGACTCGTCGACCGCGCAGGTCGGCGATCCGGTGGTGGCGATCGGAAGCCCGTTCAACCTGCCAGAGACGACCACCCAGGGGATCGTAAGCCAGGTCGGGCGGAGCATCCCCGCGCCCAACAGCTACCAGATCACCGGTGCGATCCAGACCGACGCCGCGATCAACCCGGGCAACTCGGGCGGTCCCCTGCTCGACGCCAAGGCCCACGTGCTCGGCCTCAACGACCAGATCCAGACCAACTCGGGATCGAGCGCGGGCGTCGGCTTCGCGGTCCCCTCGAACACCGTGACCCGGATCGCCAATCTGATCATCGGCGGCCATCCGATCAAGCACGCCTACGTCGGCGTCGAGCTGGCGTCGAACTCCACCGGCGGTGCGCAGGTGACCGCGCTTCAGCCGAACTCGCCGGCCGTATCGGCGGGCCTGCAGCCGCGCGACGTGGTCACGTCGATCAACGGCAAGCAGGTCACCTCGACCGAGAACTTCATCGCCACCGTCGACAACTACAAGCCCGGGACCACGATCACGCTGGCGGTCAAGCGGGCCGGTCAGCTCAAGCAGTTCAAGCTGACGCTGGGGAACCGTCCCGCCGTCGCCGGGAACGGCGGCTGAGCACCTCAGCCGCCGTGGCGGGGAACCGCGGCTGAGCACCGCGATCCCGGGCGGCGCTACGCGGTAGCGGGCACCGCCTGGGCCAGAGCGCGCTCCATCAGCTCGCGGTGGACCGAGCGCTTGCCGCCGGAGCGCCGCTCCCAGGTCCCGTCGGGCTCGAGCCGCCACGAGAACGTGTCGTCGGCCAGGCAGCGCTCGAGCGTGTCATCGAGCTCCTGGCGGAGCTCGGGGCTGACGATCGGGGCGAGCAGCTCGACCCGTGTATCCAGGTTGCGTGGCATCAGGTCGGCCGAGCCGATGTAGTAGCAACTCTCGGACCCACGGTGGAACGCATAGATTCGCGAGTGCTCGAGGAACCGCCCCACCACTGAGACGACGTTGATCGTGTCCGAGACGCCCGGGATCCCGGCGCGCAGGCAGCAGATGCCGCGGACGTTGAGGTCGATCGGGACGCCGGCCTGGGACGCCCGGTAGAGCGCCTCGATGCAGCGCTGGTCGACGAGCGAGTTCATCTTCATCACGATCCGCGCGTCCTCGCCGGCCTCGTGCGCGGCGACCGTCTTCTCGATCTCCTCGAGCAGCGGGCCGCGCATCGAGTCGGGCGCCACCAGCACCTTGGGCAGCCGCGTGGGGTGGCCATAGCCGGTCAGCGAGTTGAACAGCTCAGCGACCTCCTCGCCGATCTCGCGATCGGTGGTGAAATAGCCGAAGTCCTCGTAGAGCCGGGCGTTCTTGGCGTGGAAGTTCCCGGTTCCGATCATCACGTAGTGGCGGACGCCGCCACCCTCGCGCCGCACGACCAGGATCGCCTTGGCGTGCGTCTTCAGCCCGGGGATCCCATGGACGACGTGCGCGCCGACCTCTTCCAGGGCCTTTGACCAGCGAATGTTCTGACGCTCGTCGAAGCGGGCCTTGAGCTCCACCATGCAGACCGCCTGCTTGCCCTTCTCGGCGGCCTCGATCAGCGACGGCACGAGCGCCGAGTCGTCCGAGGTGCGGTACACGGTCATCTTGATCGCCAGCACGTTGGGGTCGTCGACGGCCTGCTTGACGAACCGCTCGACGCTGGTCGAGAACGAGTGGTAGGGGTAATGGACTAGCACCTCGTCGCGCCGCATCGCGGCGAGCACGTCGGGCGGCTCGTCGCGGTCGCCCGGTGTGGTGTGGAACGCAGGATGGGTCACGGGCGTCCACGGCGTCTGGCGGAGCTCGGGGAAGCCGTCGATGCCGACGATCTCCCACAGGTCGCCCATGTCGAGCAGGCCCTCGACGTCGTAGACCTGGACTTCCTCGACGTTCAGCCACTCGATCAGCCGGCTGCGCAGCGCCGACTCCATCGTCGCTCCGACCTCGAGCCGCACGACCTCGCCGAACCGTCGGCGGCGCAGCTCGTCCTCGACGGCCTGAAGCAGGTCGTCGGCCTCGTCGGAGACCTCGAAGTCCGCGTCCCGGGCGACCCGGAACAGGTCGTAGCCGAGGATCTCCATCCCGGGGAACAGCATGTCGAGGTGCCTGGCGACCATGTCCTCGAGCGGGATGAACGTGTTCTTCGAGATCTCGACGAACCGCGGCAGGACCTCTTTGGGGACCTTGACGCGGGCGTATGCGTCGTGGTCCTGCTCGGGGTCGTGCAGACGCACGATCAGGCTGAGGGAGAGGTTCGAGATGTACGGGAACGGCCGGCCCGGACCGACCGCCAGCGGGGTCAGCACCGGGAAGATCTGCTCGCGGAAGTGCTTCTCGATCTGCTCGTCAGAGGCACCGGACTCCTCGGGGCTGACGATCCTGACCCCGTGCTCGGCGAGCATCGGGCAGATCATCTCGCTGTAGTAGCGCGAATGCCGGCGGTCCTGCTCGCGGACCCGCTCGGCGATGCCCTCGAGCGTCTCACTCGGGGAGAGCCCGTCCGGGCCGCGGGCATCGACTCGCGCCTCGACCTGGTCGTGGACGCCGGCGACGCGGACCATGAAGAACTCGTCGAGGTTGGTCGCGAAGATCGCCAGGAACTTGAGCCGCTCGAACAGCGGCAGCGACTCGTCGGCGGCGAGCTGGAGGACGCGGTCGTTGAAGTCGAGCCACGACAGCTCGCGGTTGACATACAGCCGGCTGTCGGTGAGCTCGATCGCGTCGCCGTTCTGTGCGGCGTGCTCGGCGGCCAGGGTCACGGCGGCGCCGGTCGACTGCTCCGTCACGCCATGGACTCCGTAGCGGCGGCGATCGCGGCCAGCTCGGCGGGTCGCATGAGCACCACCAACTCGCCCTTGGCGACGCCGGCCAGGCCGCCCTTGCGCAGCCGCGACTGAGCACCGGTGAGGTTGTGAAGCGTCAACGTGAAGGACGGATCATGCCCCACGAGCAGCACGTTGTCGCCCTGGCCCGCGATCAGCTCGTGCACGTCGAACGGCTCGCCCGAGAGGGTCGGGTCGGCGACCGGCGTCACCCCGAGCGGTTCGCATGCCAGCTGGGCGGTCTGGAGCGCACGCAGCTTGGGGCTGGTCAGGCAGGAGTCGAGCTGGACACCGAGCCGGGCCAGCGCGCGTCCGGCGGCCTCGGCCTGCGCCGCGCCCCGACTGGTCAGGGGACGCTCGTCGTCCGGCATCCCCTCAGCGGCCTCAGCATGTCTGAGCAACCAGATCACGGCTCTAACTCTACGACGATCGTGAAGCGCAGCCGAGCATGGGGCGCACACTAGTGACGGCTCAACTATCGAATGTAAATCCGGTGTAAAAGGATCCGGCGGGCGTTCGCTGCGTTCAGCCGATCACGAGCCGGCGGCCGAACACACGCTGGAACACCTCGCCGTCGCCGTAGCGCTCGACGCTCCAGCGCGGCAGGGTGAGATCGCCGTCCGCTTCGAGGTGCAGGTCGACGCCGTGGCCGTTGGCGCGCAGGCGGGCCTCGCGCACCGACCGGTCGCGGCCGCGTTCGAGGTGCTCGGCGAGTCGCAGGATCACCGCACAGCGGTCGAGCAGGTCCTGGTCGCCATCGCGCGCCAGTCCTTCCATCTCCCCGAGCTTCGGCGCGCCCTTGCGGTGGTAGCGGCTGATCTGGGCGATCAGGGCACGCTCGCGGGGATCGAAGCCGGGCAGCCCAGCGCTGATGATCAGGTACTGAGAGTGCTTGTGGTGGTCGTCGTAGGAGATCGTCATGCCCACGTCGTGGAGCATCGCGGCGGCCCACAGGAGCTGCTGCTCGCCGGGCTCGGGCTCGAACAGTCCTTCGGTGACCAGCGATTCGTGCATCTGCAGCGCGAGCCGGGCCACGTGCTCGGAATGCTGCATATCGGCCTCGTACTGGATCGCGAGGTTGCGCACCGCCGCCGCGCGCACGTCGTCGAACAGCGGCTCGCCGCCCGCCAGCAGCGTGTCGGCGAGGAACACGCCCTCGCGCAGTCCGGCCTCGGTCACCTCCATGCCCGCGAAGCCCCCGTCGAGGAGCACCGTCTCGAGCGCCACCGCGGCGGCGAGGATGATGTCGCCGCGTCCGGGCTTGATCCCGGGCACCGATCCGCGCTCCTCGGTGGGGAGCGACGCCAACCTCTGCACGAGGTCGGACATCGTCTTCGGGGTGATGACGAAGCCCTGGACGCCGAGGTCGAGCTGGTCCGCCGAGCGCTGCGCGGCGGCCGCCAGGTTGCGCGCGGCGCCGCCCATCCCCACGAGCCGGTCGCCGGAGCGCTCCAACCACCCGACGTCGCCGAGCACCTCGCGGACGTGCGCGCGAACGCGCTGCAGCTCCTTCTTCTTGGCCGGCCCGGTACCGGCCAGGAACTCCTCGGTGAGACGCACCGCGCCGAGCGGGAACGACACGAGCTCCCGAGCGCGCCGGTCGACGACCTCGACGAGCTGCATGCTGCCGCCGCCGATCTCGACCACGACCCCATCGGCGAGCGTCGTCGTGTTGACCGCCGCCACGTAGCCGTAGCGCGCCTCCTCCTCGGCGCTCAGGACCTTGATCTCCAGGCCGGTCGCCTCCTGCGCGCGGGACAGGAATTCGGCCTGGTTGGCGGCGTCGCGGATGGCGCTGGTGGCCACCGCGTGGACGTCCCCGCGCCCGATGTCGTGGGCCTGCGCGAACCGGGCGAACACCCCGAGCGTCTCCAGCCCCCGCTCCATCGCCTCCTCCGAGAGCCGCCCGGAGGCGCCGAGGCCGGCGCCGATCCTGACCGTCTCGTACAGCTCGTCGGTGAGCTTCCACCAGCTGTCCGGCGCGTACGTGAACACGACGAGCCGCCACGAGTTGGATCCGAGATCGATCACCGCGACCTGACGGGCCTCCTGCGTCAGATGACTCGTGGCGCGGGTCGACCGCCAGCTCATGGCCGGATCATGGCCGCGATCCCGGACGGCTCGCCGGCCTCCGTCCCGCACTGTGCGAGAAGAGCGACGAGCAGCGTCGCGAATCCGAATGATCGAGCGGCCAGGCCGCGCCCGTTCAGCGGGTTGTAGTGCTCGCGAAACCCGTGTCGGTCGACGGCGGACACGAGTGACCGCACTACCCGGTCGGCCTCGTCGTAACCGAGCTCGCGCGCACGGGTCACGTGACGTGCCTGCCAACTTCCTGTAATCAGGATGTGAACGCCCGGCGAAGTGGGCCAGAGATGGTCGAGAACCCGACGCTATGCGGCGGGTTCTCGACCACGCCCGCGAAGCCGGGCGCGGGCGGCAGCGGCGCCGCTGAGGCCGACGAGGGCGAGCGCCACCAGGATCCCGATGGCGATCAGCGACGACCGGACCGTGGCCGAACTCGCGCCTGGGCTGGGCGCCTGGGCGCTGGCCGCGCCCGCGGGCAGCGGGTGGCCGGCGGCGGCCGCGAGGCGCTCGGTGGCGGTGACCGCGGCCGTGCCGAGCCCGTCGGTGCCGGAACCGATGCTGACGGCGGCGAGCGATCCGGTGCTCAGGGCGTTGCCGCGCGCGGCCAGGCCGAAGCCGCTCGGCATCACCACCAGCACGGGACCGTTGACGACGCCGGTCAGCTCGGAGGAGAGGAAGCGGGCGTATTGCCCCGGCTTGCCGAACAGAGCCGGCACCACGCCCAGGTCCGAGCGAGCGCCGATCAGGGCCACGCGCAGCGGATAGCCGGCCTTGGCGGCGGCCGCGGTCACGGCGTAGAGCCGGCGCTGCGCGGTCGGGGAGATCGGCGCGTAGGGCAGGAACACGGTCTGGCCGAGGAGCACGTCGCTCGCCGGATCGCCGTCAGCGACGGCGGCCGCCGGCGAGGCCAGAGCGATGAGCGCCGCGAAAAGGGCGGCGAGCCGCCTCATTGAGGCTCGTCGTCGTGCTTGTCCCGGTCGCGCTTGCGCTTGATCGAATCGCGAGACATGTAGCCGATGATCACGAGCGCCGGTCCGGCGAACGCCAATTGGACATACCAGTGCCCGAGATGGGCGAAGACGACCAACTACCCAGGCGCCTCGTCGCGCAGGAAGCGGATTCCGGTGAGCACCACGAGCACGGTCATGAACACCGCGCTGCCCACGCACCACTGGCAGATCGCCTTGATCGTGAAGATCTCGCGGTAGGTCAGGTACATGCTGAAGCCGAAGCCGATCAACGCGATGCCGAAGCCGGCCGCGCGCCCCAGCTCGGTGCGGATCAGCAGCGAGAGCAGGATCGCGATGTAGCCAATCAGTCCGAGCAGGCTGACCGGCACCCCGTCGAGCTTTGACCACCGCGAGGCCTGGACGGTCTCGCAGCCCCCGTGGGCGAGGCAGGCGACCTTCAGACCGGCGTAATGGACGTAGGTCAGGTAGCCGGCGTCGGCGATCCCGAGCAGGCAGAACACCACGATCGCGATCACCAGCCGCCGGTCCATCGAGCGTCCCTCACCCCGCGTGTCCGTCGCCGCAGGAGGGGCAACGTCCTCGACCGCGCGGGTGCGGTTGGCCGTGGTCACGAAACCGACTTGATCGCCTGCTGGAGTGAGCTGTAGGAGGCGTCGCCGACGATCGGCTGTGCCGAGCCCTTGGGACCTTGGATCGTGAGTGACGGGGTGCTGGTGAAGCCCTTCGAGGCCGCCAGCTGCTGGTCGGTCGTGACCTGGCCGGTGAGGTTTGCCGACTGGCGGTCGGTGCTCCACTTGGAGAAGTTGAGCCCCGCGACCTGTCTTGCGATCCCGTCCAGGTACGCCGTGTTGACGTAGTTCGTGTCCTCGGTGCCCTGCTGGTGGTAGAAGAGCAGGATGTACTGCCAGGCCTTCTGCTGCTCGCCGGCGGCGAGCGCGGCGGCCTGCTGGGTGGGGAAGATGCTCGGGTTGGGGCCGTTGCCGGTCGCGGTCATGAGCGAGCGGTAGACGAGCTTCACCTTGCCGCTCTTGACCTCGTTCGAGATCAGCTGGTTCTCGGCGCCGAGCGCGAAGTCGCGGCAGATCGGGCACTGCAGGTCGCCAAACTCGGTGACGGTTACCGGGGCGTTGGCGTTGCCGAGCGTGCTGCCCGACTGCGGAATCCCGGCGAGCACGTTGTTGACGCTGGCCTTCGTCGCGGTCAGCTTGGTGCCGGTCTGCAGCCCGTGGCTGCCGCCGCCACCGCTCGAGATCGCGATCGCCACCGCGACGACCGCCACCGCACCGATCACGACGCCGGCGATCATCCGGAGCCGGCGCTGACGGCGCTCGCGTTCCTGGCGGGCCCGCTCCTCGGCGAGCCGTTTGGCGCGGGCCGCTTCTTTCTGCTTTGTCCGTGAAGCCATCAGTCCGAGTCCTAGCCGAGCACGCCCCTCACGAGGAGGATAGCGACGATCAGCGCGCCGATCCCGCAGCAGATTGCGACCAGGGCGGCGAACAGACGAAGGCGGATCTGGCCGGCGCTCATCATCCCTCCGCCTCATCGAGGATCAGAGCGCTGAACGATTGGCCGGCGGGTGGCGTGATCTGGAAACCGAGTGCCCATTTGCCGACCATCACGAGCGCCGGCGCCGAGCGCGCGTAGACCCCCGGGCTCGTTTCCTTGAGCTGGTACTCCTGCTGGGGCATCTGCATCTCCGTGTGGTTGAAGGTCAAGGTCACGTTCGCGCCGCGCACCGGCTGCCCGTTGCGGAGGATCCGCAGCGCGAAGGAGTCGGGTGCGGCGGCCTTGTTCGGCGTGACGAGCACCTGGAGCTCATAGCCATCCATGCGGACCGTCTTGACCACCCGGCCGGGTCCGACCGACGCGATCGCGGAGTTCTGCTCGGCGAATGCCGGTGGCGGCGGAGCCAGGCTCGAGAGGACGGCTGCGGCGAAGATCGCGCCCGCGACGAGCACCGCCTCACCGGACAGCGTGCGCCGCAGCAACCGTGCCCCGGCCTCGCCAACCGCCGGCTCATCACGGCCGGCGACGATCCGTGGCTTGGAGCGCGTGCGGTTGATCGCCGCCAGCGCCACCGCCCCGCACAGCAACCCGATCTTGACCAGGATCGCCACCCCGTAGCCCGTGTCCCACAGGGCGTTGACGGCCGGCATGTGGAGGATCGTGGCCACGGTGCCGCTGGCCAGGAGCGTGAGCACGGCGAACAGGGCGATGCCCGAGAAGCGCGGTACGGCCACCGACAGCCCGGCCACGCGCAGGCCCGCCGGGAGCGTCGCCCACAGCACGAGCAGTCCGACGAGGCCGCCGATCCAGACCGACCCGGACACCAGGTGCAGCCAGTCCATCAGCAGCGAGACGCCGCGCGGCGAGGTCTGGCCGGCGTGGCCGGCGGACCCAGGGATGATCAGGACGGCGGCGGCCGCGAGCAGCGCGCCGGTGAGCGCCACGAGTGAGGCAATCGAGCGCTGGGGCTGCTCGGGGCGGTCGACCCACAGCGCGATCCAGGCGGCGACGCAGAACAGCCCGAAGCACAGCAGCATGTCGGTGTAGCCGCGCCCGAACGCCGTGACCCGGAACAGCGGCACGAGTGCCCCGACGTCGAACACCGAGCGCAGCGAGTCGTTGGCGGTGGCGAAGTCGAGGTACACCGGGATCGACACGATCCCGACCACCGAGGCGATCACGAACGCGACCGACACCGGCCGCAGGCTCGTCCCGCGCACGCGCTGCACCATCGGCCGGGCAATCAGCATCCGCAGCGCGAACAGCCCGAAGGCCAGCATCACCGAGAGGAACATCGCCCAGCGAGCGATGAGCAGATTGGTTGAGGTCGCGCTGCCGCCCACGCTCGGGACTGGGAACTGCGGCGCGGGGCCGGGGTTCGGTCCGACGGCGTACGTGAATGCCCCCTGGACCGGGTGGCCGTCGACCGAGATCGCCCGCCAGTAGATCAGGTACCACCCCTGCGGAAGATTCGGCCGCAGCGGCGCCACGAGCGTGTCCGGATTGGCCGGCGAGCGGGTGACCGGCCCCGTCGTCTCCTGCTTGCCGTTCGCGTCGGTCACGGAGACGATCGCGAACCGTGGCTCAACCGCCTCGTCGTAGGTGAGCTGCACGGTCTTGGGCGGGGAGTTGAGCACGCCGCTGGCGGCGGGCACGGTCTTGACCAGGTACGCGTGCGCGGAGGCTGCGGCGGGCAGCGCCACCGTCAGCGCCGCGACCGCCGCGAGTCCTGCCACGAACCTCCGCCCGCGCCGGCTCATGCCAGCGGACGTCCTCCGGAGCGGCTGCCGCCGCTGTTGATCAGGGCAAACCCGGCGGTCAGCAGCGCCAGAACCCCGATCACCAGTGCGATGATCGTCAGCACCGAGACGCTGCCTCCGCCGAGCGACGACTTCGCCTCGATCGCCGGCGCCGGCGACTGCGAGCTCTCAGGGCCGGACCAGTTGACGATCGAGCCGTCGGAATAGGTCTGCTGGACCTGGAACGTGTACGTCTTGGCGCTGGCCGGCTGGGCCAGGAACTGGAACAGCGAGTCCTCACCGGTCGGCGTGCGGCCGCCCGTCCACGTCACCTTCTGAACGACGGCGCTGTCGCCGGAGCCCGTCGACTGCACCGACTGGTGCCAGCCCACCGGCGGCGGTGCGAACGAGTCGATCCCGAACCCGCTCGGGACGGTGAGGACGACCTTCGTCGTGGTCGCGCCCTCCTTCTCGGTGGGGACGGCGAGGCTGTAGAGCTGGAGCTGACCCGAGAGCGACACGGCGGGGCTGACCCGAGCGTGAGCCGAGGCGGAGGCGGCGAACACGAGCGCGCCGAGCGCGACGGCGGCGGCCGGCCATCGGCGCGCCAACGAATGTCTGTGC
>DASXOS010000068.1:0-9475 GCA_036494115.1 Solirubrobacteraceae bacterium
AAGGCGTGGGCTACATTTCTGCAAACGTTTGCAAGAACGGATTTCCCGGACTGATGAGATCACGGTGAGAGGGCCAGGAGCAGCGAGGCGATGAGCGGCGAGCATTCGATGCGGCTCGGCTGGATCGGCGTGGGCCGCATGGGACGGCCTCTTGCCATGCGGCTGCTCGATGCGGGGCACGATGTCGCCGTGTACAACCGCACGCGGGCAAAGGCCGAATCGCTGGCCGAGCTCGGGGCGGCGGTCGTCAACTCCCCGGCGGAGCTCGCCGACCGGGACATCGTGTTCACCATGGTCGCGGGCAATGCCGAGGTGCGAGACGTGATCACGGGACCCGAGGGGCTGCTGTCGCGATCGGACCGGGCGCCCCGGGTGATCGTCGACTCGACGACGATCTCGCCGCAGGTCGCCACCGAGATTGCGGCCGCGGCCGAGCAGCGGGGGACCGCGCTCCTCGCCGCCCCGGTCAGCGGCAACCCCAAGGTCGTGGCGAGTGGGAGGCTCACGATCGTCGTCTCGGGGCCGCTAGAGGCATGGCTGCAGGCGCGTCCCTACCTCGAGCTGCTCGGTCGTAGCGTCACCTACGTGGGCGAGGGCGAGACGGCGCGATTGGTGAAGATCTGCCACAACCTCATGCTCGGCGTGGTCGCCCAGTGCATGGCCGAGATCACGGTGCTGGCGGAGAAGGGCGGAGTCTCGCGCGCGGACTTCCTCGAGTTCCTCAACGACAGCGTGATGGGCTCGATGTTCACGCGATACAAGACCCCGGCCTACGTCAACCTCGACTTCAAGCCGACGTTCACGCCGGCGCTGCTGCTGAAGGACTTCCGCCTTGGCCTGGACGCGGCGCGCGAGCTCGGGGTAGCGATGCCGTTGGCCGCGGCGACCGAGCAGATCGTGCAGGGGATGGAGGCCATCTGCGGCAACGATGTTGACTTCGCGGCCCTGCTGGAGTTGGCGGCGAGGGCCTCGGACCTCGCGCTTGAGCCCGAGAACGTGCAGGTCGACGACGGCCTGGCTCCCGTGGACCCGCAGGGGAACGGCGGCGTTCGGGACCGACCGGCGGCACCCCGCAGGGCCCGGTAGCGCGTCGGA
The DNA here is from genome assembly GCA_036494115.1 of Solirubrobacteraceae bacterium. GTDB lineage: Bacteria > Actinomycetota > Thermoleophilia > Solirubrobacterales > Solirubrobacteraceae > Palsa-465. Next base: position 1,096 of record DASXOS010000068.1, read on the forward strand.
CAGCCGCTAGACGAGCAGAGACAGCGGGCGCTCCAGCAGCTCACGGACACGGCCGAGGAAGCGCGCCCCATCGGCGCCGTACAAGATCCGGTGGTCGCACGCCAGCGCCAGTACGACGGTCGGCCGGGCGACGACGGCACCACCCTCGTCGACGACCGGGCGAGGACGCAGAGCGCCGACGGTCAGGATTGCCGCCTGAGGCTGGTTGATCACTGCCGAAAAGCTGTCGACGTCGTACATCCCGAGATTCGAGACCGTGAACGTGGCGCCGGACAGCTCTGCCGGGGTGATCGTGCTGTCGCGGACGCGTGAAGCCAGGGTCCGAGCCGCCCCGGTGATCTCAGCCAGCCGCATGGTGTCCGCGTCGAAGATCGTCGGGACCATCAGCGCGTCCTCTGCCGCGACCGCGATCCCGACGTTCACCCGTGGGTAGGTCTCGAAGGTCCCGTCCCTGTAGGCACCATTGACGCGCGGGAACTCGCGCAAGGCGAGGGCGACCGCCCGCACGATGAAGTCGTTGAACGAGGGCGGTGGGTCGGACACCTCCCGCAGCCGGGCGCGCAGCTCGGCGGCTTCGCCCATGTCCACCTCGCGGCGAAGCTCGATGTCGGGCACCGTCGCACGCGACTCCGACATCCGGCGTGCGACCGTCCGCTGGAGCCGGCTCAGCTCGTGAACCTCGGCCTCGCCTGTGCCGGACTCGCCCGTGCTGGGCTCACCCGTGCCGGCCTCGCCTGTGCCGGACTCGCCGGTGCTGCGCTCGCCGTTGCGGGACTCCCCGTTGCCCGAGGCGGGCGCGCGGGGAACGGCGGCGGGATGGGCATTCGCCGCGGCCGCGTGCTCGACGTCGGCCCGGATCACGCGGCCATCGGGGCCAGAGCCCGCTAGTCCCGCCAGGTCGATGCCCCGTTCGGCCGCCAGCCGGCGCGCCAGGGGGGAGGCCTTCGCGCGCCCAGGGCGCGGCGCCGGGCCGGTCGTGGCCGGAGAGCCGCGCACACCCACCGTGGCAGCCGGGGCGGGTCCGGGTCCGCCCGAGGAACCCCGGGCTCCGACGGCGGCCTCCGCAGCCTCCGGCGACCCAGTGGCCCGGAGCTGCTCGCCGGGCTCGCCGATCAGCGCGATCGGCGCGCCCACGGGCACGCTCGCTCCCTCGCCCACCGTCAGCGCGAGCACCACCCCCGCGGCATCCGCCTCGTGGGTGACCGTGGCCTTGTCGGTCTCGACCTCGACGAGCGGCTGGCCCGCCTCAACAGAGTCACCCTCGGCGACGAGCCACTGCAGAATCGTGCCCTCCTCCATCGAGTCGGACAAGCGGGGCATGACAATTTCGAGGGCCATCTTCGTCTAGGCCAGCCGAACTGCAAACGATTGCGATACTATCGCAGCGAGATGGCCAGGGTCCAGACCGCGCAGCAGGCGGACGTGGCGGCCGCGTTTCTCGAGGCGTACGGCCGGATGCTGCTGATCCGGCTGTTCGAGACGTCGATGCACCGTCTCTTCCTGCAAGGAGAGATCCATGGGACAACGCATCTCTATGCCGGACAGGAGGCAGTCGCGGTCGGGGTCTGCATGGCGCTGCGCTCGGACGACTACCTGGCCGGCACCTACCGGGGCCATGGCCACGCACTCGCCAAGGGCACGCCGCCTGAGCCGCTAGCGGCCGAGATGCTCGGCCGCACGACCGGCGTCTGCGGCGGACGCGCCGGGTCGATGAACGTGACCGATCTCGAGCACGGGCTGATCGGCTGCTACGGGATCGTGGGAGGGTCGATCGCGGCCGCGCTCGGCGCCGCTCTCTCCGCTGGGCGCCAAGACAGGGTGTCGGTGGCGTTCTTCGGTGACGGTGCCGTGAACCAGGGCTACTTCCACGAGTGCCTGAACATGGCGACAGTGCTGTCGCTGCCGGTGGTGTTTGTGTGCGAGAACAACTTCTACGGCGAATTCACCCCGATGGCGAGCGTCACCGCAGGCGGGGATATCGCGGCTCGCGCCCGTGGATACGGGATGCCGTCGGCGGTGCTCGACGGCAACGATCTCTGGGAGGTCCACCGCGCCGCGGACGACGCGGTCAGCCGCGCACGCAATGGGGCCGGCCCGACGCTGCTGGAATGCCAGACCTACCGGCACTACGGCCACTCGAAGAGCGACCCGGCTCCGTACCGGCCCAAGGAGGAGGTCGAGCGCTGGCTCGCCCGCGACCCGCTGAAGATCGCCCGCACGCGGCTGCTCGGCGAGGGTGTCTCCGAGGAGCAGATCGCCGCAACCGAGGAGGCGACCACCGCTCTGATCGAGCAGGCCGTGGAGCGCGCCCGCGCGGCGCCGTACCCGGATCCCGCCTCGGACGACGCGACGGAGTACAAGTGAGCGCCGAGATCGAGTTCCGCGCCGCGATCCGCGACGCGCTCGCCGAGGAGCTCGAGCGGGATCCGACCGTGGTCTTCTTCGGGGAGGACGTGGCCGCCCCCGGCGGCGTGTTCAAGGCCACGCCCGAGCTGTTCGAGCGGTTCGGCCCCGAGCGCGTGTTCGACACGCCGATCTCGGAGCTGGCCTTAGCGGGCATGGCCTACGGGGCCGCGGTCAGCGGCCTGCGTCCGGTGTTCGAGGTCATGTTCGGCGACTTCATGGGGTTGGCGATGGATAGCCTCGCGAACCAGGCCGCCAAGTTCTGGTACATCTCCGGCGGGCAGGCCCCGGTTCCGCTCGTCGTCCGGTCGGCGGTCGGCGGCGGCGGCCGCTTCGGGGCGATCCACTCCCAGACGCACGGGACATGGTTTCAGGGAATCCCTGGGTTGAAGATCGCGTTTCCGTCCTCGCCGTGCGAGGCGAAAGGCCTGCTCAAGGCGTCAATCCGGGATGACAACCCGGTGATCTTCATGGAGCACAAGCGGCTGTATTCGGTAAAGGGGCCTGTGAGCGAGCAGAGCTTCGAGCTCGGGAAGGCCGGGATCCCTCGGCGGGGCGACGATCTCACGATCGTGTCGATCGGCAAGGGCGTCCCCGATGCGCTCGCCGCTGCCGACGTGCTGGCCGGCGATGGAGTGTCGGCCGAGGTCGTGGACCTTCGCACACTGCGCCCGCTCGACCTCGACACGGTGCTCGAATCGGTTGCCCGGACCAACCGCCTGCTGGCCGTCGAGGAAGGGCCGCGGACGGGAGGCTGGGCTACGGGGTTGCTCGGTGCCGTCGTGGAGCGCGGTCTGCACGATCTCGACGACGCCTGGATCGTGGCCACAGAGGAGACGCCGATCCCGTACAGCCCGACCCTCGAAGATGCCTTCATCCCCGACACCGAGGCAATCCTCGCCAGCATCCGCTCGCGGGCCGGGCTCGCCACCGCATAATCGGCCCCAACGAACCTCAAACCCGGCGATTGAATCCCGCCGAGCCGGGTAGGGGCCTACTCACGAGTAGCTCGCCGGGTTACGAGCTCCCGGACGGGCTAGAAGTCCGAGGACGAGGAGAGTGACTGTGGCCCGATCGCTTCCCAACAGGGTTCTGCACGCTGTGTTCAGCAAGGTGAACCAGAAGCGGCAGTGGTACGAGATGCCGACCGTCGGTCTCAAGGCGCTCAACCTTCTCTCGCTGCGCCTCGACCTGCGCGACCTCAACCTGTTCGACACCGGGACGCCGATCCGCACGCACGGTCTCGAGGACCCGCCGCCGGAGGCCCTGACCGCACGGCGGCCGGACGGGAAATGGAACGATCTCGAGGACCCCGAGATGGGTTCGAACGGGACCGCGTTCACCCGCAACATCAATCCCAAGCGGATCAAGCCCGAGAAACCGCCGCGGCTATACGACCCGAGCCCGCGCGAAGTGTCAATCGAGCTGATGACGCGCGACGAGTTCAAGCCGGCCGTCAACCTCAACGTCCTCGCTCAGGCCTGGATCCAGTTCGAGAACCACAACTGGTTCTTCCACGGCCGCGGCAAGCCCGAGGAGACGCTCGAGATCCCACTCGCCGACAGCGATGACTGGCCCGAGAACCCGATGCGGGTCCGTCGCACCGTGCCGATTCCCGCCCACTCGAGCGGCGTCGGCAAGAACGGCGCGATCGACTACGGCAACACCGAGACGCACTGGTGGGACGGCTCGCAGATCTACGGCTCCGATAAGGAGACCCAGGACGCGATCCGCACCTTCGAGGACGGCAAGCTCAAGGTCGAGTCGAACGGCCGCCTGCCCGCCGACCCGGACGAGCCGGGCATCGACCTGACAGGGTTCAACGAGAACTACTGGTTCGGGCTCTCCTGCCTGCACACCCTGTTCACCAAGGAGCACAACGCGATCTGCGACATGCTCCGGCGCGAGAATCCCACCTGGACCGACCAGCGCCTGTTCGACACGGCGTGGCTGATCAACGCGGCGCTGATGGCGAAGATCCACACCGTCGAGTGGACGCCGGGCATCGTCAACACGCCCGCGTTGTGGTTCGCGATGAACGTCAACTGGTCAGGGATCTTCGGCCAGAACCTGAAGGACCGGTTCGGCCGCCTCGGCAACTCCGAGATCTTCAGCGGGATCATGGGCTCGTCGCAGGAGCACCACGACGCGCGCTTCCAGCTGACCGAGGAGTTCATCTCGGTCTACCGGATGCACCCGTTGCTCCGCGACGACTGGAACCTCTTCAGCGCCCAGAGCGGCGAACTGCTTCATCAGGACGAGTTCGTCAACCTCCAGGGCGCCCACACGCGGGAGTTCATGGACCGCTTCGAGGTCGGCGACATGATCTATTCGATGGGCGTCGAGCACCCCGGTGCGATCACGCTTCACAACTACCCGCGGGCCTTGCAGCGGTTCACCCGGATCGACGGCGAGCTGATGGATCTGGCGACGCTCGACATCCTGCGCGATCGCGAGCGCGGGGTGCCGCGCTACAACGACTTCCGCGAGGAGTTGCGGATGCCGCGAATCCGCTCGTTCGACGAATTGACTAGGAACACGCAGTGGGCCGAGGAGATCCGGCGCGTCTACAACAACGACATCGACAAGGTCGATCTCCAGGTCGGGATGTACGCCGAGCCGCTGCCGCCGGGCTTCGGGTTCTCGGACACCGCGTTCCGGATCTTCATCCTGATGGCGTCGCGGCGGTTGAAGAGCGACCGTTTCTTCACCACCGACTTCCGGCCCGAGGTGTACACCCAGTCAGGAATCAACTGGGTCACCCATACGAAAATGAAGGACGTGCTGCTCCGCCACCATCCCGAGCTGGAGCCCGCGCTCGAGGGCCTACCCAACGCCTTCCTCCCGTGGCACAAGGTTTCGTCGGACGGCAAGCGCGAGACCAAGGTTCAGCATCAGGTCGAGGGCGTCCAGAAGGCGCTCGCCGCGATCAACGCATGAGCGGGACCACACAGCAGCGGTCGCTGGGAGATCCGGGCGTGCACGACCGCGAGGCCGATCAGAACGGAGCCCAGCCCCAAGGGCTCGCGTCGGCGGCGCTCCCCGAGGCGATCGGGATCCTCGCCACCGGCGTCGTCCCGGCGCTCATACGTGGGCTGTTCTCGCCGCGCCGGGGGGCGATGAAGTTGCTCACCAGGCTCGACGCCGACCGCCGCGCGGTGGCCCTGCTTTCGAGGGCGCGGCGCAAGTACGGTGGCGAGGGGGTACGCCTGCTGGGCGGGAAGATGGTCGTCCTGTGGGGGGCGGGGGCAATCCGTGAGGTGCTCGACCACTCGGGCGATCTGTACGCGTCGGACGCGGGGGCCAAGGCCAAGGGCATGACGCACTTCCAGCCGGACGCTCTCACGATCTCACGCGGGGCGCAGTGGCGCGACCGTCGCACGTTCAACGAGTCGGTGCTGGCCACGAGCGAGCGCGTCCATCCGTTTGGCAAGCGCTTCCTGGTCGTCGTCGAAGACGAGGTGGGGCGGCTGTCACCGGGCTCGACGCTCGAGTATCGCCACTGGGAAGACCTGTTCGACAAGATCACGCTGCGGGTGATCTTTGGCGACAGCGCCCGCTCCGACCAACGACTCACGGAGCTGCTCGAGAAGCTGATGGCCGAGTCGAACCGGCTCGTCGGGCTGAAGCCGACGGGTGACTACTACGAGTTCTACGGCGCGCTCGAGCGCCACCTCACGGACCCCAGCCCGGATTCGCTGCTGGCCAGGTTCGCCGATGCGCCGCAGACCGACGTCACGCGCGTCGTGCACCAGATCCCGCACTGGATCTTTGCGATGCGCGACACGCTGGGCGCGAACGCGTACCGCGCGCTGGCAGCGATCGTGGCAGACCCTTCCGTGGACGGGAAGGTGCGCGAGGAGCTGGCCGCGGCCGATCTCTCCGACCCAGCGCAAGTGGACGGTCTGCGCTATCTCGAGGGCTGCCTGCACGAGGCGATGCGGCTCTGGCCGACGACGCCGCTGCTGGCCCGGGAGAGCACCCGCGAGGCGGTGCTCGCCGGCGAGCAGATCGACGAGGGGACCCAGGTCATGCTGCTCAACGTGTTCAACCATCGCGACGCCGACAACGTCGAGGACGCCGACCGGCTCGACCCCGAGCGCTGGCAGGGCGACCGCGAGGACTACCGGTTCAACCACCTTTCGAACGGCACCCAGGATTGCCCAGGCGGGCCGCTGGTGCTGCTGCTGGGCAAGGCGGTGATCGGGCAGATGCTCGTCCGCCACCAGCTCGAGCTGACCGAGCCGAAGCTCGATCCGGCGAAGCCGCTTCCGCACATGTTCAACTTCTTCGAGGCCCGGTTCTCGGTGCGGCCGGCATGACGGCGCTGCAGGAAGCTGCAACTCCCGAGGAGGCGGCTGCGCCGCCCACCGGCTCCGATCGCGTCGACGCAACCCGGCTCCAGGCGCTCGCCGCGTTGGTCACGACCGGGGAGGGCGAACGCGAACAGCTCGAAGTCGAGAATCCAGCCACGGCGCGGACGCTGGCGGCGGTGCCGCGGTGCACGGGCGACGACGTGGAGCTCGCGGTCAACCGGGGACGCGAGGCGCAGGAGCGATGGCGACGGACCGACTGGCAGACCCGGAAAGACATCCTGCTCCGGTTGCACGACCTCGTGCTCAGCCGTCAGGAAGAGCTCCTCGACGTCGTCCAGCTCGAGTCAGGCAAGGCGCGCCGCCACGCGTTCGAGGAGATCATCGACGTGGCAATCGTGGCCCGCTACTACGCCCGCACCGCGGAGCAGCATCTGCGCACCACACGCCGGCGCGGCGCCTTCCCGCTGCTGACCGCGACCTGGGAGCACCACCACCCGGTCGGCGTGGTGGGCGTCGTCTCGCCGTGGAACTACCCGTTGACGCTCAGCATCAGCGACGCCGTGCCGGCCCTCGCCGCGGGCAACGCGGTGGTGATCAAGGCCGACAGCAAGACCCCGTTCAGCGCGCTCGCGGGACTCGAGCTGCTCGAGGAGGCGGGGCTGCCGAAGGGCGTGCTCCAGGTGGTCACCGGCTCAGGCGCCGATCTCGGGCCTGAGCTGATCGGGCGCGTCGACTACGTCATGTTCACGGGCAGCACGGCCGTCGGGCGCCAGGTGGCGAGCCAGGCCGCCGAGCGGCTGATCCCGAGCTCGATGGAACTCGGCGGCAAGAACGCGATCATCATCCTGCGCGACGCGAACCTTCCGCGTGCCGTCGAAGGCGCCGAGCGCGCGATGTTCTCTAACGCGGGTCAGCTGTGCATCTCGATGGAGCGCGCCCTCGTCCACGAGAGCATCGCCGAGGAGTTCGTGAGCCGGCTCGCGCAGCGGATCGAGTCGATGCGGATCGGTACCGGCCTCAGCTACGACTACGACGTCGGCTCGCTGATCTCCCAGGAACAGCTCGACGCCGTCCGCGAGCACGTCGACGACGCCGTGGCCAAGGGCGCGAAGGTGCTGGCCGGGGGCCGGGCGCGTCCCGACGCCGGTCCGTACTGCTACGAGCCGACGCTGCTCGGCGACGTGCGCGACGGCATGAGCCTGTTCGCCGACGAGACGTTCGGCCCCGTGGTGGCGGTGTCGACGTTCTCCAGCGAGGAGGAGGCGGTGGCCCGCGCCAACGACAGCACCTACGGACTCAACTTCAGCGTCTGGACCCGCGACACCGAGCGCGGCCGCGACCTGGCGGTCCGGCTCGAGGCCGGCACGGTCAACATCAACGAGGGCTACATCGCCACCTGGGGCTCGGTCGACGCCCCCATGGGCGGCATGAAGGATTCGGGCCTCGGCCGCCGCCACGGCGCCGCCGGGATTCTCAAGTACACCGAGTCCCAGACGATCTCCGTCCAGCGCGTGATGCCGATCGCACCGCCTCCGATGGTCGGCCAGCGCCTGTTCACGCGTTTCATGACCCTGGCGCTGCGGGTGCTGCGCTACCTGCCTGGGATCAAGTAGTCGGGCTCGGCCGGTGCGGCCTCAGCGGCCGATTCGCCACCGGCTACG
>DASXOS010000069.1:0-8346 GCA_036494115.1 Solirubrobacteraceae bacterium
ATGATTCACGACGACGGCGAATGAACGCGACGACGTTTCTGGGCGACAAGCGGGTCAACCGCATGGGTTTCGGCGCGATGCAGCTCGCCGGTCCCGGCGTGTTCGGGCCGCCCCGGGACCCGGCCGCGGCTCGCGCCGTACTGCGCCGGGCGGTCGAACTCGGCGTCGACCACATCGACACCTCGCAGTACTACGGACCGGACGTGGTCAACGATCTGATCCGCCAGGCGCTGCATCCATACCCGGAGAACCTCAAACTGGTGACCAAGGTGGGGGCGCGGCGCGATGGTGCAGGAGGTGTGCTTCCCGCGCAGCGCCCCGATGAACTACGCGAGGGCGTGGAGGCGAACCTCCGCTCACTTCAGGTGGAGCGTCTGGACCTCGTGAACCTGCGACTGGTTGAGACCGGGCGCGACCGGGCCATCCCGCTCGAGGAGCAGTTACTCGCCCTCGATGACCTGCGCCGAGAGGGCAAGCTTGATCTGGTCGGGCTCTCGAATGTCGATCCGCCGCAGGTGCAGCGCGCGCTTGAGCTCATCGATGTGGGCGAGATCCAGAACGGTTACAGCATCATCGATCGCGAGGACGATGAGTTACTCGAATTCGCCCGAGAGCGCGCAATCGCGTTCGCGCCGTTCTTTCCGCTTGGTTCGGCGTTCAGGGGCGGCCCCGCACGACTTGCCAACGACCCGGCGATCGCCCGGGTCGCGGACAAGCACGGCGCCACTCCGTCCCAAATCGCTCTGGCGTGGTTGCTCGCACGCTATGACCGGATGCTGCTGATTCCGGGCACCAGCTCGATTGCCCACCTCGAGGAGAACATGGGCGCGATCGAGCTTCAGCTCGATGACACCGATCTCGCGGCCCTCGAACGCGTCGAACCGCGCGACGGCGACGCGGACTGACTTCCGAGGGGAATCACCGGCATCCGGTGAGGACATCTCACCTGCGCCGAGGGGATCCTGCCCCGGTGCAAGCGAGCCCGCAAGAGCCGGCGGAGAGAGGCCTCACATGAAGCTGTTCATCAACGGCGCCGATGTCGAGGTCGACGACCGCCATGCGCGGACCCCGCTGCTGTGGGTTCTGAGGGATGTCCTCGACCTACACGGCACGAAGTTCGGATGCGGAGCGGGCTTCTGTGCCGCATGCACAGTGCTCATCGACGGGCGCAACATGAAGTCCTGCCAGACCGCGACCGAACGCGCGGTCGGAAAGGCAGTGACGACGGTTGAGGGCGCCGCGGGTCCGGTGGTCGACGCCGTGCGCCACGCCTGGTATGAGAGCAACGTCGTGCAGTGTGGCTACTGCCAGCCAGGACAGACGCTGGCCGCCGTGTCGCTGCTCGAGGCGAACCCGGCACCCGACGACGCGAAGATCGACACCTGGATGAGCGGCAACCTCTGCCGTTGCGGGACATACCCACGGATCCGTGCGGCGATCCATGCCGCGGCCGGCGCACTGAGCAACGACGCCGAGTCCGCGCCTCTGATCGCGCCCGACGAGATCGAAGATCGCAGGCTCACCTCCGAGGAGCTGGCCGACCCGGTTCATCCATACATCCGGATCCGTCCGGACGGGACGATCGTGGCCTACTCGAGTCAGGTCGAGATGGGGCAGGGAATCCACACCGGGCTCGCCACGCTCGTCGCCGAGGAGCTCGATGCCGACTTCGCTTCGGTGCGGGTTGTCAACGCCGCGAACGGGAGGGGCCCGAACGGGGACGTCTACGGAAACCCCGACCTGGGCAGCGCGTTTCAGCTCACAGGCGCGTCCAACTCGATGAAGGGGCTATGGGTGCGCTACCGGCTGGCCGCCGCTCAAGCACGGGCGCGACTTGTGGCCGCGGCGGCACAGGCCTGGGCGGTGCCCGCCGATCAGGTCGAGGTCGACAACGGCGTTCTGCGCCATGGGAGCGGGAGGCAGGCAACCTTCGCTGAGCTGGCTGCGCAGGCCGAGCAGTTGCCCGTCGCGGATGGCGTTCAGCCAAAGGACGCGGTCGATTACAAGCTGATTGGGCGGGAGGGGCGGTTGCGCGTCGATGCCGTCCCGAAGATCCTCGGCACCACCCGTTACACGATCGACCACAGCCTTCCCGGGATGCTGACAGCGGTCGTGCTGCATCCCCCGAGGTTCGGCGCCACGGTCGCCTCGCTCGATGACCGGGCGGCACTCGCCGAGGCCGGGGTCACGGCAGTCGTCCCGATCTCGGAGGGCGTCGCCGTCGTTGGCGACACCTACGCCGACGCACAGCGGGGGCTGCGCGCGCTGGAGGTGGAGTGGGATGACACGAACGCCGAGCGGCGCAGCAGCGCGGAGCTGCTCGCCGAGCACATCCGGCTACTCGAGTCGGGCGAGAGCGCCGTGACGGCCCGGGATGACGGCGACGTCAACCAGGCGCTGGCTGACGCAGCCTCGACGATTGACGCGACGTACACGCTGCCGTACCTCTCTCACGCGGCGATGGAGCCGAACAACGCGGCATGCCGGATGCGTGACGACGGTGTGCTTGAAGTGTGGGTGGGAAGCGAGGCGCCCGAGTACGTGAAGATGAACGCCTCCTCGATCGCCGGGATCGACAAGGAGCAGGTCGAGGTGCACATCACGTTTGCCGGCGGCTCGTTCGGACTGCATTCGAGCGCCGAGCACGATCCCACCGCCGAGGCGGTGCAAGTTGCGCGCGCGCTCAACTGGAAGCACCCGATCAAGCTGCAATCCTCGCGCGAGGAGGAGTTCAAGGTTGGACGCTACCGCGCGATGGCGGCTCACCGCGTGCGAGCGGGCGCCGACCCGGACGGTCGCCTGACGGGCTGGCATCAACAGATCGTGGCCGCGCCGACGTCCGTGAACCTCCCATTCGTCCGTGATGTGATGTTCACGAACGGCGTCGACTTCTTCACCACCACCGGCGCGGTCGACCCGCCATACGACGTGGAGCACTTCCGGCTCGAGTCCACGAACTTCGAGTCGCCGATCTCCACGATGGTGTGGCGGTCGGTCGGCAACTCCCACACCGAGTTCGCACGGGAGTCGGCCATCGACGAGCTGGCGATCGCCGCCGGCCGGGACCCGGTCGACCTCCGGCGCGAGCTTCTCGCCGCCAGTCCGCGGACACTGCGAGCGCTCGAACTCGTCGTCGAGCGGGCTGGCTGGGGATCGGCCCTCCCGGAGGGCACGGCGCGTGGGATCACGAGCTCCGGCTTTCTCGGCCATAGCGCGCAGGTGACGCAGGTCTCCCTCGACGAACGCGGCCGCGTCCACGTGGACCGAATCGTATTCGCGCTGGACTGTGGGAGAAACGTCAACCCCGACCTCATCCGTGCGCAGGTGGAAGGCGGCCTGCTCTGGGGCCTGAGCGCCGCGGCGTGGGGCGAGGTCGTCATCGGCGAGGGCGGCGACATCGTCACCCAGAACTTCGACACCTATCCGGTCATGCGGATGCGCTCGGTTCCGGAGATCGAGATCCACCTGATCGACTCCGCCGAGCCACCAACCGGAGTCGGCGAGGTGAGCGTTCCGTCGGTCGCTCCCGCGCTGGCGAACGCGATCGCAGCACTCACCGGCACCCGAATCCGCCAGCTCCCTCTGTCCAAGACCATCAAGATCTACTGAAGGAGAGTGTCACCGCATGCCCGACATCAACATCACCCCCAGTGAGAACGGGCCGTACATCGTCTCCGGCCCGGTGACGCTCACCGACGTCGATGGGCGAGTCATCGAACATCCTGATCCCATGGCGATGTGCCGTTGCGGAGGATCGTCGAACAAGCCCTTCTGCGATGGCACGCACGCCACGATCGACTTCGACGGGACCCTCGCGAACTGATCGGATGACCGTGATGCAACCAACGAACCTCAAGAATGTCGGCATCATCGGCGCGGGCCGGATTGGTCAGGCCATGGCGCAGATCGCGCGCCGCGCCGGAGCGCGGGCGGCTGTTCAGCGAAACGTGTCGGCGGTGACGCGCTGGACTTCAGTGACCGCGTCGGCCGGTATCCCGGCCCGCCGTGCCGCGGTGATGATCGCGTCGGGGCTCGGGGCCTCATAGAGGCAGTAGGTGCGATGCCGGTCGGCGCTCAGGAAGGAGAACAGCCAGCTCACGCCCTCGTCGGCGTTGATCTCCTCGAGAAGCGTTACGTCCTCACTCGACATCTCGAGTTGTTCCGCGAACCGGCGCTCGATCATGTACGTGGGCATGTGTCGATCCTACAGAGCGTCAGGCCGGTCCACCAGGGCTTTGCGGTAGGCATAGCCGGCTGCCTCGGTGCGATTCGCCGCGCCTGTCTTGCGCAAGATGCTGCGGACGTGGTTGGCCACTGTGTGCCCGCTGATCGACAGCTGCTCCCCGATCTGACGGTTGCTGAGGCCGCCCGCGACCAGGCGCAGGATCTCGACCTCCCGCCACGAGAGATCGTCCGGCGGAGCAGCGGCCGGCGGAGCAGCCACCGGCTGTAGGCGCGCGCCGAGGACACGGGCTCGCGTCACGAGGGTGGGGATGCCGATCTGAGCGGCCAGGCTCGCTGCCTCCGACAGCAGCTCGGAGGCCTGCAGGGCATCGCTGCCGCGCGCCCGCATCCGCAGCGTCCTACCGTAGGCGAAGAGGGTGTGGGCCGTCCAGGTCGCCGCTCCCATCCTCCGATTGATCGCGAGTGCCTGTTCGAAGTGTTCAATGGCCCGGTCGTGATCGCCCAGCGTGGTGGCGAGCAGGCCGAGAAAGCGGTCGGCGGCGCCGTAGCACGCCACGCCTTGACCCACGACCACGTTGCCCCCCGACAGCGGTACCAGCTCCGGATAGACGAGAGCCGCAAGCTTCGCGTCGCCGACGATCGCGCAAGCGTCCGCGAGATAGGTGAGCGACGCCACCCACAGCGAGGAGCGCAGTCGCTCGAACCCCTCCTCGCGCACGTGCTCGAGTATGCGGCGAGCCTCGTCCTCCATTCCCAGCTCGGCCAGGAGCACGGCGAACGCCGGTCGCCATGTCGCCGGGGACCCGTCGCCGCGCCCCAGCACGCGCGTCACGGCCGCCAGTTCGGCCAGGCGCCCCTGCTCGCGGCGGATCCCAAACATCTGAATGCCGTGTGTGCCGGACGCAGGGCGCCCGGTGAGCAGCCGGCTCCACTCGTGCGAGCGGCGAGCGGCCGCCTCGGCCTCCGCCAGCCTCCCGGTGCACAGGGCGAGGGTGGAGGCATAGTGCGCGGCCACGTGCAGCGGGAAGGGCTGACGCACGCGGGCAGCCAGCGCCTGGACCTCCGCAAGTTCACGCTCGGCGCCGGCGAGGTCCCCCAGGGCGATCAATCCTGCCACGCGCCATTCCAGGGCTTCGGCCAGGACGTCGTTATCGCCCAGCTCCTCGGCGAGCTCGGCGGCCTCGGTCAGCATCTCCAGCGTGTCCCCGAGGCTGTTCTGGGCGTGAGACCAGTAGGACCGCATGAGCACTGTCGCGAGGCCGAGCCGGTCGCCCAAGCGCCGCGCCATGGCGATCGCCTGCTGCTCGGCGACAGCGCTCTCGGCGTATTCGCCGATGAACGCATGCGCCCGGCTCAGTCCGGCCAGCAGCTTCACCATCAGCTCCGAATCGTGCGCGCCAAGCGCCAGCGAAGCCTCTTGCAGCAGCTCGACTGCGCCGGCATCGATGATCGCCGGTCGCCAGCAGGCCTCCTCGAAGCCGATGGCGGCCGCAGCCAGCACTTCGGGGTCGCCGAGCTCGCGAGCCAACTCCGCGGCGGCGCGAAACGCCGCCATGGCATCGTCGGACCGGCCGCCGCGGAATCGGGCGGTGCCCAGCTCCAGCTGGGTCTGCGCTCGTCGCTCGGGGTCGTCGATGCCGAGCCCCAGCGCTGCGCTGAAGCGCGTCTCCGCCTCGTCGAAGTCCAGCGCCGTGAGGGCCGACCGACCGGCCATGAGCGAGTACTCGATGGCGCGGGACGGACCGCCGATCGGCGCCGCCTCGGTGAAGTGGTAGGCGAGCTCGGCGAGCCCGGCCGCCCGGCCGGCCGCGTGAGCGCGTTCCAGGCCCTGGGCGACATCGAGATGCAGTTCGGCTCGACGCAGCCCGGACAGGCGGTCATAGAGGGCGCGACGGACCAGGTCGTGGGTGAAGCGATAGCCCAGACGCCGCGACGGCATCTCTTCGATCATCCCGTGCGCGGTCGCCTGCGCGAGCGCTGCGGCCAGGTCGGCGTCGCCCACATCGGCTGTCGCGATCGCCGGCAGCTCGAATTCGGACCCCACCACCGCCGCGGTCTCCAGTAGCGCCGTGGTCGCCGGGTCAAGGCGCGTCAGGCGCTGACCGACGACCTCGCGCACTCCCTCGGGGCTGTCGATCCCGGCCAGGACATCCGCGAGCTCGGCGTCCGCGTTCAGCGTGAGCTCGCTCTCGAGCAGGGTCCGCCACAACTCGGTGAGCAGGAACGCGTTGCCCCCGGTCGCGTTGCGCAGGATCCGACCTGCTTCGTCGAGGTTGGCGCTGAGACGGTCACCGCCCGCGCCATGCACGAACTCCGAGACCTCCTCGCTACTCAATCCGGCCAGGCGCAGCCGCACGACGCCCTCTGAGCGCCGCAGGTCCACGAGGGCTGCCGACAGCGCGTCGGGAACCTCAGCCTCGGTGTCCCGGAACGTGGTGATCACCAGCCCGCGGGCGTCGGCTGACCCGCGCGCCAGGTGGCGGAGGAGCAACAGGGTAGGCGTATCGGCCCAATGCCCGTCCTCGATCACGACCACCAGCGGAATCCGCCGGCCGGCGGCTGCGAGTAGGTCGGCGACCGCACTGTGCAGACGATGACGCTCGGTGTCCGGATCCGCGGCCACCGGTGCGGTGAGCCCCTCGACCCGTTGGGTCAGATCCGGCAGCAGCCGCGACAGCTCCCCGCCGACCGTGCCCAGGGCCTCACGAAGCGTCTCGACGTCCAGCCGCCGAACCAACTGCTCGAGCGCCTCCACGAACGGGCCGTACGGCCGTCGCACCACCGAGTCACATGCCCCGTAGAGGACGAGGGTGTCGGCCGCGGCCCCGTGGGCCAGCTCACGAACCAGGCGGCTCTTCCCCGACCCCGCCTCCCCACCGACCAGTGCGAAGCGCAGCCCCTCGCCCTCCACGCGCGGGATCAGCGCTCGGAGCGTCGCGAGCTCACGCGTGCGCCCCGCAAACGGAAAGGACGGCGTCAGCCGAAGCTGACCTGGAAGCTGAGACATCACTACGGCTTGACCCCCGATAGTCAGATCTGATTATTCCACGGCGAGCGTCGCCCGACCGGACGTCTCGAAAAGTGGGTCAGCTCGGGTCATGACGGCGGCGCGGCCCGGGCGTACGGTGCTCCTGGGGCCGCGTGGTCCCGTTTGCCATCAAACACCGGGGGACCATTCCATGACCGCAACCTCATCTCTCAGCGATCTCGCAGGGCGCGATCTCGCCGATCTCAGCGACAACCTCATCGGCCCGGCGGACCCGGGCTATGACGAGGCCCGAGCTGTTCACAACGGCATGATCGATCGCCATCCGGCGCTGATCGTCCGCTGCGGCAGTCCGGATGACGTGGCCCGAGCGATCGCTTTTGGCCGAGACCACGGCGCGGCGATCGCCGTGCGCGGTGGTGGGCACAACGGCGCCGGCCTGGGCGTCGTCGACGACGGCGTGGTCATCGACCTCTCGCGCATGGCCGACGTCGAGGTCGATCCGAGCTCCGGCACCGTCACAGTCGGCGGCGGCGCCACCTGGGGCGACGTCGACCGCGCGACCGCCGAGCACGGCTGTGTCGTGCCCTCAGGCATCATCTCGACAACCGGGGTCGGGGGGCTGACTCTCGGGGGCGGCCTGGGGCATCTGACCCGCGGCCTCGGCCTGAGCATCGACAATCTCATCGGTGCCGACGTGGTCCTGGCCGACGGGTCCCGCGTCCATGCCGACGCCAACGAGCACCCGGACCTCTTCTGGGGCCTGCGCGGCGGCGGCGGCAACTTCGGCGTCGTGACCTCGTTCCAGTTCCGCACGCATCCGCTGGGCGCAACCGTCATGGCCGGACCGACGTTCTGGCCGATCGAGCAGCTGCCCGAGGTGATGCGGTTCTATCGTGAATTCCTGCCGTCGGCGCCGCGCAACCTCGGCGGCTTCTTCGCATCGATGACGGTGCCGCCAGTGGACATGTTCCCCGCCGAGCTGCACATGCGGAAGGTCGCCGCGGTGATGTGGTGCATCGACGGGTCCGAGGAGGAGGCCACCACGCTGCTTGCGCCCGTGCATGATGTCGGCACTCCGCTCCTGCACGGCGTCGGACCGATGCCACACCCGGTCCTGCAGAGCCTCTTCGACGGGCTGTACACCAAGGGTCTGCAGTGCTATTGGCGGGCCG
>DASXOS010000070.1:0-1636 GCA_036494115.1 Solirubrobacteraceae bacterium
GTACCACGCGGTCGAGGGTGGCCAGCAGACCCTGAACAACCTGGCCGCCTACGTCACCGAGATCGTTCGAGGAGTGGAGTGCTGATGGCCGGCAAGGTGTTCTTCAGCGTGTCGATGTCGCTCGACGGGTTCATCGCGCCCGAGTCCACCGATGAGTTGATGGGGCGGCAGTGGATGGAACTGCAGCAGTGGATATTCCCGCAGCTGTTCTTCCGGGAGAACCTGAAGCTCGGCGAGGGCGGCGAGGAGGGGCGCGAGAACGAGATCGTGCGGGAGACGTTCGAGCGCACCGGCGCGAGCGTGATGGGCAAGCGCATGTTCGACGCCGGCGAGCGGATGTGGCCGCAGGAGGCGCCGTTCCACACGCCGGTCTTCGTCGTGACGCACGAGAAGCGTGACCCCTGGGAGCGGCCGGGCGGGACCACCTTCCACTTCGTCAACGACGGCATAGAGCCCGCGCTCGATCACGCCCGCGAGGCCGCCGGCGACCGGGACGTCCGCATCGCGGGCGGCGGCGCAACGATCCTGGAGTACGTGAACGCCGGCCTGATCGACGAGTTCACGATCGCGCTCTCACCCGTGCTGTTCGGCTCCGGAATCCGCCTGTTCGAGGGCGTGGACGCGGGCCGCGTGGCCCTGGAGCCGGTCCGCGCGGAGCCGACGCAGCGGGTGACCCACCTGACCTACGCAGTCCGGGAGCGGTAACTGTCTCGACCTCAGCGCTCCCCCCGCCGCCTTCAGCAGCGCGGTGAGATCCTCGACGCCCTGAGCGTCAGGAAGGGCGACCGTTCGGGCCGCGAGCTGATCAGTAAGTCGCGTGACACGCCGATCCACAGGTCTTGACTATTCCTCGTGCGGCGGCGTGGGATGCCGGGGCTCATAGAGCCCGAGCTCGCCGCCGCCCGGCAGCCTGATCGCGGTGACCAGGCCCCAGCGCTCCTCCGCGATCGGGCGAGTCAGCTCGACGCCCTTGCCCTGTAGCTCGTCGACGGTGGCATGGATGTCGTCGCACATCAGATAGAGCTCGCATCGGCTGGCACCGTCGGTCGGGTGAGCTGCCACCTCGGCCGGCGGCAGCGCGAAGATCAACCAGCCGTGGCCGGCGTCGACCGACTGCAGCTCGAGGACGTCCCGGAAGAAGGCACGGACGCCGTCGGGGTCGGAGGTGTAGATGATCGAGTGGGCGCCGGTGATCACTGAGACCCGCCGATCGAGAGGGTGGCCTGCGCGAGCGGCTCGCGGCGCGTGGATCCGGACACGAGGCCCGGCCTTAGGCCGCCGAGCCCAGCGACGACCACACCTCGATCTTGGTCGCGACCCGGTTGACCACCTCGGTGGTGAACTCGGTCGTGCCGGCCGCGCCGCCCAGGTCCGGGGTCTTGATCCCGGAGGCGATCGTCTCGAGAGCCGCCTCGTAGACGGCACGCGAGGCTCGATCGGCCGCCGCGCCGGACCGGTCCGCGGCGTGGCGTAGCAGCGCGCCACAGGCCAGGATCATGGCCAGCGGATTGGCCACGTCCTTGCCCTCGAGTGCCGGCGCGGTACCGTGCGGCGCCTCGGCCATCGCCACCGTGGTCTCGTAGTCCTCGTTGAAGGCCAGCAGGACGGACTCGGCGCCGGCGATCGACCCGAACAT
>DASXOS010000071.1:0-23772 GCA_036494115.1 Solirubrobacteraceae bacterium
GCGCGGGGTCCTCAAGCGGATCCACGGCACCCCCCTGCCGACGATTTCCTATTTCGGCGGCGTGGCGGCGAACGCCATCACCAATACCGTGATTCAGATCACGATCGTCGTCGTCGCGGGCCGGGTCTTCTTCTCGATCGGGTGGCCGAAGGACTGGCTCGAGCTGATCGTGTTCGTGGTCGCCGGCGTGATCTGCTTCGCGGCCCTCGGCGTGGCGTTCGCCCACGCGATCCCGAACTTCGAGTCGACCGCCGCCTACGTCAACGCGGTGTTCCTGCCCGTGGTGTTCGTCTCGTTCTACGTGTTCGACTCGCACAGCGCCCCGGCGTTCCTGCGCACGATCGCCGAGGCGCTGCCCCTGTATCCGCTGATCCACGGGCTGTCCGCGGCGCTCGTGGGCGGCACGTCGCTGTCGTCCAACCTCAGCGACCTGGGGGTGATCGCGGTGTGGGGGGCGCTCGGGATCTGGCTCGCGGTGCGCGGATTCAGCTGGGAACAGCGGCGGAGCTGAACCCGGCGGCGAAGCTCGCCGGGGGATCGCCCTCGATCCGTACCGGCTCGGCGGCAAGCGACGAGCGCTCCCACTCCTCCTTGAGCAGCGAGTAGACGAGCACGTCGTGGACCTGGTCCCCGTGGCGGTGCCAGCGGCGTAGGACGCCCTCGCGCTCGAACCCCAGCTTCGCGAGCGCGGCCTGCGACCGCGGGTTGTCGAGATCGGCGTACGCCCCCAGCCGCTCGAGCCCGAGCGCTCCAAACGCGAGATGGAAGAGCAGCGCCTTGGCCGCGGCGTTGGCGCCCGAGCCCCAATACTCGCGGCCGAGCCACGTCCCGACCACGGCGCGGCGGTCACGGCTGCTGAGCTCGATCAGTCCGATCACCCCGATCGGCCCGTGCGTGTGGTGAACGATCAGGAAGTCCAGACGTTCTCCGCGCTCCCGCTCTCCCTCCAGCCCCGCGATGTACTCGGCCGGCTCGTCGAGGTCGGTGTACGGCCCCCAGGAGAAGAATCTCGTCACCTCGGGATCGGCCCCCAGCGTGAGCAGCGCGGTGGCATCGTCCGCGGTCGCGTATCGGAGCGTCAGATGGGGGCCGATTATCTGCACCGCCGCGATGGTATTACTGGACTGTGGCCATGCTTGCGGTGCTCTACGACGTGCACGGGAACCTGCCGGCGCTCGAGGCGGTGTTGGCGGATGCCGGCGGCGCCGGGGCGGAGCGGTATCTGCTCGGTGGCGACTACGCCCTATTCGGGCCGTGGCCGGCGGAGACGGTGGCGCGCCTGCGGGAGGTGCCGGAGGCGACCTGGATCCGCGGCAACGTCGATCGCTGGACGGCGAACCCAGACGAGGTGAGCTCCGAGGAGCTCGTGGCGCGTGCGGTCGCGGACTGTCGCCGGGCGCTCGGCGACCAGACCGCGGATCAACTCGGCGAGTTGCCCGAAAGCGCCGTCCACGACGGGGTCCGCTTCTGCCACGCCTCGCCGAAGTCCGACATGGAGTCCTTCATGCCCGACCCGGGCGACAACGACGACGAGCTGCTGGCCGGGGCGAGCGAGCGCCGCATCGTGTTCGGTCACACTCATCTCCAGTTTCGCCGCACCCGCGAGGACGGGACGGAGCTCGTCAACCCGGGCAGCGTCGGGCTCCCCCTCGACGGCGACCACCGCGCGGCCTACGCCCTGATCGCGGATGACGGATCGCTCGAGCTCCGGCGCGTCGCCTACGACCACGAACGGAGCGCCGCCGCACTGCGCGAGCTCTTCGGTGACGTGGCGTGGGCGACGCGGAGCCAGCGGCGGCTGCTGAGCGCCCGGCTGTAGGGCGAGCCTCCACCCGCCGGCGTGACATGAAATGATGTCGCCGTGGGCACCGCGAGTCGAGCGACCCCTCGGTCCGGTCAAGAGCTCGTCCGATCGACGGCATGGACCACTTCGTGATCCGCGACGGCCGGGTGGTGTCGGCCTTCGCCAGGACCAAGCTGCTCGAGAGGCTCGGGCGATGAGCTACGAGACGATCATCTGGGAAACGTCGAGCGGGGTCGGACGGCTCACCCTGAACCGGCCGCAGACTCTCAACGCGTGGACGGCGCAGTTCGGGGAGGAGCTCAAGCACGTGGTCGAGCACGAGGCCGCCGACGACGCGATCCGCGCCGTGCTGGTGACCGGGGCGGGCCGCGGGTTCTCCTCGGGCGCTGACCTGCGGGCGGGGTTCGATCCCGCCGAGGACGGCCGGCCAAACATCCGCAAGGAGCTGCACGAGGTCTACCACCCGGTGATCGCCGGGATCCGGCGGCTGCGCAAGCCGGTGGTGGCCGCGGTCAACGGGCCTGCGGTCGGGATCGGCTGCTCGCTCGCGCTCGCCTGCGACCTGGTGATGATCGCCGAATCCGCCTACATGGGCCTGGCGTTCGTCAACGTCGGGCTGATGCCCGACGGCGGCTCGACCGCGCTCGTCCCGCCGGCCGTCGGCAAGAGCCGCGCGTTCCAGATGGCGCTGCTCGGCGACCGAGTGTCCTCACAGCAGGCGCTCGACTGGGGCCTCGTCAACTGGGTCCACCCCGATGGTCGCCTGCTGGATGAGGCGAACAGCCTCGTCGACCGGCTCGCGGCCGGACCGACTCGTTCCTATGCCAGCTCCAAGCACGCGCTCAACCACATGATCTACCGCCATCTCGACGAGCAGCTCGAGCTCGAGGCCAACCTCCAGCACGACCTCGGGCGCACTCACGACTTCCTCGAAGGCGTGACGGCGTTCGCCGAGAAGCGCCCGCCCCAGTTCAAGGGGGAGTAGCGGCGCGATCAACCGACCCGGGTGTGTGCGCGATCAGCCCAGGTCTGCGTGCGAGGCGTAGGAGGCGGCTTCGCTGTGGGTATAACGGTCAACTGAGCTCTGCGAGAACTGGACGGTCGCGCCTCCATCCGTGGAGCAGACCACCTCGTCCCCAGGAGAACAGCTGACCGTGAACCACTGGTGGTCAGTTGGACCGTACACTGACAAGCTGGTCGCGCTTCCCCTCTTCCAGTACTCGTAGAAGACGTTCTCGGCGAACTTGCAGCTGCCGCCTCCTCCGACCGAGATGTTGGGATCACACGCGGTTAGGCCAGAAGTCGAATCGGCCGGTGGCGTACTTGGGCTCGATTGATCAGCGAGTGGAGCGCTCGGGGTACTAGGAACCGGCGCTGGCGTGCCGATCGCCACTGTCCAGGGACCCCCCGTCGTATCGACCACGACCGTGTGATACAGCCCGGCCGCGAGAGTGTCGACGCCTTCCGTCTGATCAAGGCCATTCGTGGGCATGGCGCTCACGTCCGACTGCGCGTTGTTGATGATGAAATTCGTGTCGCTGCAGCTCGGGCAATTCCAACTGATGGTCGTGTCCGCGGGAACCGAAATTGTTCCGAGGTTCTGTTGCCCAGTCCCACGGAAGACCTGCGGCCGGGCCTCCTGCGTCTGAGTCGTGTCATTGCCGACCGTTGTCACAGCAGCAGCCTGATTGCTCGCTTGATGGTGGCGCGACCCCTTTGGCTTCGCGGCGGCTCCGTGCGCGCCGCTCGACTGGATAACAGTCGTCGTCGTTCCCCCGGCGCACCCGGCAAGGCCGAACGCACCCACTAGCACCAGCGCACAGCCGGCTCGGAGTCGTTGTGACTGCACGACTCACCCCTTCCTTTCTCCAAACCTGCGCGGCCGGATGGCACCTGAGGTATCCAACGATCGGCCGACCCCTCTACGTCAGTTAGACAGGGTACTGAGCCACCCCATCATTCGCACCAGGGGCGCACCCCAGGATTTGCGCAAGGGGCGGCCGGATGTCAGAGGGCCGACATGAGGAGGCCTTCAGCAGCTGGTGGTAAACCGTGAACCATGAAGCCGCTGCCCTACGCGGACCCGAGCGCGCGGGTGATCTTCTACGCGGTGCTCGTCGCGTTCGTCGCGCTCGAGCTCCGCACGCGGGTTCGCAGCCGCCTCAACCCCGAAGGGGCCGCCTCCGACCGGCTCAGCTTCGCGTTCATCGGCCTCACGTTTGGGGCGGGGGTGGGTGCGGCGTTCACGCTCGCGGCGAACGTGCACGGCGCGACGTTCCGCGCGGGGCGCTGGCCGTTTTTCATCGCGGGGATCGTCCTGATGGCTGCGGGGATCGCGATCCGGCAATGGGCGGTGGCGATGCTCGGGCGTTATTTCACCACTGACGTGCGCGTGCACGCCGGACAGGCCGTGATCGACACCGGCCCGTATCGGTGGGTCCGTCACCCCTCGTACACCGGGCTGCTGATGACCCTGATCGGGATCGGGCTCGCCCTCGGCAACTGGGCCGCGCTCCTCGTGCTGATCGTGCTGCCGGCGATCGGCATCGTCAACCGCATCCGGGTTGAGGAGCGGGCGCTCTCCGAGGGCATCGGCGAGCCATACAGGCGGTTCGCCGCCACGCGGGCGAGGCTCATCCCGCATGTGTGGTGACCGGGCACGCGACGATCGCTGCGGCGATGCGTGAGGGAGCCCCCTCGGTCACCGCGCGGCGGGTGGCGGCGTATCGCCTGGCCTTCGAGCGTCTCCCCGCGCCGTTCGGAGATTCCGACGCCGACGAGCGGCTGGCGCGGGACGTCGCAGGCTCCGAGGAGCTTGTTCCGAGCGAGCTGATGGGACGCTACCTGAGGGGCCGCACCTCGTTCTTCGATCGGGCCGTGCTTGGCGCCCTGGAGCGCGGCGCCACACAGATGGCGGTGATTGGCGGCGGCTACGACGGGCGGTCGCTCCGCTATGCCAAGCCGGGGGTGCGCTGGTTCGAGCTCGACCATCCGCAGACGCAGGCGGACAAGCGGCGTCGACTCGGTGAGCTCGGGATCGAGCCATCCGACGTCGAGCACGTCGCGCTCGACCTGAACGGCGGCGGCGTTGCGGCGGCGCTGCTCGGCACCGGCTGGGAACCGGACGCGCTCTCGCTGATGATGTGCGAGGGGGTCGCGGTCTACCTGGAGCTCGACGCGCTCCGCATGCTGCTGGAGGACCTCCGCGCGCTCGCGACCGTGGGCACACGGCTGGCGATGTCTCTGTCGCCGCCGGCCGCCCACTGCCGCGAACGGCGTCCGTCCGACCGCCAGCCGCGTCGGCACCTACCTCGAGCAGGTCTTCCACCGCGAGGGCTCGGATGCGCTTGCCGAGCACCTCGCCACTGCATACGGGATCGCCGCCACCGCGACCCGCGAGCTCGACGTCGGCGTGTTCCGCGTGCAGCGACGCGATGGCCCGGATTGGATCGCGCGCGTGTTCGGCACCGTGCGCCCCGTGCAGGCTGTCGAGGCGGAGGCGGAGCTTCTGCGCGTCCTCGGCGATCACGGCTTCCCGGCCGAGCGCCCGGCCCATCCTGAGCCGGTCACGACACACCGCGGGCAGCCGGTCCTCGTCACCGAGCACGTCCCCGGGACCGCCGCTCGCAGCCGCAGGGACGCCGCGCGGCTCGGTGAGCTGCTCGCGGAGCTCGCCGCTCGCCAACCGCCCGACAGCCTCGGCACCGGTGGAGCGTGGCATCACCTGTGTCCCCAGGGGGGCGGCCCAGGCGAGGAGCTCGATGCCATCGCCGTGCTGCTCGAGGCGGCCGCCCCGCGGGTGACGGCGACGGATCGCCCCCGGTACGACGAGCTGCGCGAGGCGGTCATGGCCATCGACGACTGCGCCGATCTGCCGGCGGTGCTGATTCATCCCGACCACGTTCCGGCGAATGCGATCGTCGCGTCCGCCGGGGAGGTGACGCTGATCGACTGGGCCGGCGCCGGCCGCGGTCCGCGGCTGTGGTCGCTGGCGTTCCTCCTGTGGGCGGTGGGTCATCGAGACCTGAAGCTGGTCGACGCCGTCACGGCCGGATATGCGGCTCACGCGGCGCTCGAGCCCACTGAGCTCGAACGGCTCGCGGACGCCATCGCGGCGCGCCCGGTCGTGTTCGTCGCCTGGCGATTCGCCACTGGTCGCAGCCAGATCGGTGAGGCGGCCGAGGAGCTGCCCCGGATCCGCGCTCGCGCCCAGGCGATCGCCACGCGCGCGGCCAGAACGCTGCGTCCGTGAGCCGAGCCCGCTAACCGCGCGCCCGGCGCCACTCGCGGACGAGCCGCTCTTCGCCGGCGGCTGAACCTGCCCCGGTTAATCGCGGCGTTACTCCGGGCAGGTTCCGCAGGCCATCTACGCCCTTTTGACCTGTAGGGAGGTCCCATGTCTTTCGATCTCAGTGCTCGGCTCAGCCGTCGTCAGGCCCTGGCTCTCGGTGGCGGCGCGGCTGTCGGAAGCGCCATCTCCGCCGCCGCCCCGTTCACCAGCGCGGCTGTCGCCCACGACCGCCACCGCCATCACCGCGATCCCCACCATCACCCCGGCCAGCGCGGCACGTTGCCGGCCGACCAGATCCAGAAGATCATCCAGGCAGAGGGCACCGTCACCAATGGAGTGCTCAGCATCGACATCGAACGTCAGGACATCGGCAATGTCTCCGGCCCGCTCGGTGTCACCTTCACTCCCGCCTTCGAAATCAACGGGACGCTGACCTTCCAACCGTTGGGGCACGGCGAGGCGCTCTTCAACGGCGATATCGCCCTCAAGCCGGAGGAGGCCAATCCGGTGATCGACGCGATCATCGCCAACCGCCTGATCTTCCAGGCGTTTCACCAGCATTACATCGAGACCACCCCGAATGTGTGGTTCATCCACTTCCGCGGCGAGGGAGACGCGCTCAAGCTCGCACAGGCGATCCACAACGTGCTGAGGGCGACGGCGACGCCCCTGCCTCAGACGATGCCGTCGAACCCCACTACCCCACTCGATCCCCATCGCCTGGCCTCGATCCTGCACGGCGACGCCCAGGTGGGGGACGAGGGTGTGGTCACGGTGACGATCGACCGCACTGACACGATCCTGCTCGACGGCATCCGCCTCTCGCCTGAGGCGAATATCTCAACCGAAGTGCAGTTCAAGCCCCTCTCGTCCTCGGGCTCGAGCGCGGCCGCCGGGCCGGACTTTTCGATGACGAGCTCCGAGGTGATGCCCGTGGTGAGCCTGATGCGCCAGCAAGGCTGGTTCCAGGGCTGCCTCTACAACCAGGAGACAAACGAATACCCGCAGCTGTACTTCGACCACATGCTCAAGGTCGGGGATCCGTACAGTCTCGCCCAGGAGATCAGGCGGGGTCTCGACCGGACGCACGCCGCGTAGCTCACCATATCCGAGTGCGGGGCGGACCAAGATCCGCCCCGCCCCCTACCGGCGGTTCGCCGCCACGCGGGCGAGGCTGATCCCCAGTGCGGTGACGCCGGCAGCTACCCGCCCGCCCGGCGCCACTCGCGGACGAGCCGCTCCACGTCGATCGGGACGAGATTCATGTCGGGGCCGCGAATCCCCATCCGGATCGCGTCGCGGATCCGCTCGTTGATCGCGCCGAGCCGGTCACGCAGCTCGGCCTCGGTCCGTGCCTGCGTCGCTCCCTGGACGGCCTCGTGCGCCTCCTTGCGGAGCGCCAGCGACGGCGGCAGATACGACAAGTTCTCGTCGCGCAGCTTGCGCTTCACCCACCACATCTCGTCGTAGGGCTTGCCGAGGTCGGACAGCGGCTGGCCGGCGCCGGGTAGGTCATCGAACTCCCCGCGCTCCCGCGCCTGGCGAATCTGCCGGTCGAGCCAGCTCTCAAACCGCGGTCCGGGTTTCCGTTGCTGCGTCACCCTCGCCATTGTGGCGAGGACCGGCCGCGGTTCGACGCCGGCGCCCTTACTCGTAGGGCTTGTAGCGGTGATGGAGCATCAGGTCGTTTCCGTCGGGATCGGTGAAGAACGCCATGTGGCAGACGCCGGTGTCGAACGTCTCGCCGGCGAAGCCGACGCCCTTCTCCTCCAGTTCGGTCCGCGCCGCCGCCATGTCGTCGACGTGCAGGGCGATGTGGCCGTTCTTCTGCGGCGCGAACGGCATCCCGAGCCGTTCCGGCTCCCAGATCCCGAAGCACGTGTCGCCCACCCAGAACTCGAACTGCCCGTGGTCGTCGGGCCGGAGCCCCAGGGTGTCGACGTAGAAGCTCCGCGCGCGCTCTGCATCCCGCGAGGGGACGGCGACGAAGTCGAGGCTGGCGATCATCGAGTGGTCCTTTCGTTCAGAGGCGGATACTGGTCGCAGTGTCCCGGCTAATCAGGTCAGGAGCGATCCGCATGGCCGAGCGGAGTCGCTAGCGGCGGTCGAAGGTGGCCCGGGCCGCCTTGATCCCCCTGGCGGTCTGCTCGCCGTAGCCGTACGTGCCCTGCTCCCGCAGCTCGGTGGCGGCGTCGATCAGGCTCGCCAGGGCGGCGAACGCGAACGAGCCGCCGACCGAGATCCGGGCGACGCCCATCTCCGCCAATTCGGGGACGCTCGGAAAACCCGTCCGGACGAGCACGTTGACCGGGACGTCGACCGCCTCCACGATCGCGCGGATCTCGTCGGCGCCAGGGAGGCCGGGCGCAAACACCACGTCAGCGCCGGCCTCCGCGTACCGCGTCAGCCGGGCGATCGTGTCGTCCAGGTCCTTCCGTTCGTGCAGGAAGTTCTCGGCACGCGCGGTCAGCACGAAGTGCACCGGTCCCTTGTGAGCAGCTTCCGCCGCGGCCGCGACCCGCTCCACCGCGAGGTCGAGCTCGTAGATCGGCCGCTCCTCATCCCCACTGAAATCCTCGACCGAGCCTCCCGCGAGGCCCGTCTCGATCGCCAGGCGGATCGTCTCGGCGACGCCATCCGGATCGTCGGCGAACGCGTTCTCGAGGTCGGCGGACACCGGCAGGTCCGTGGCAGCCACGATCGCCCCGGCATTGGCGAGCGCCTCGCCGCGCGTCAGCGATCCGTCGAGCAGGCCGAGCGTGGCTGCCGAGCCGCTGCTCGTCGTGGCCAGCGCCTCGAAGCCGAGTGAGGCCAGAATCTTCGCCGAGCCCGCATCCCATGGGTTCGGCAACAGCAGTGGCTGCCCCGGGCGGTGCAGCTCCAGGAAGCGCCTCGCCAGCGAAGCCTGATCAGTCATGGCGGCGGCGACGGAACAAGGCAATCGCGAACAGGAGCCCGGCCAGGAAGGCCAGCGGCAGCGGGTTTTTGCGGACGCGCTCCCACAGCACCGACCCGACCAAAGAGCCCGCGTCGAGTGGTTCCGACGGAGCCATTGGCTGGCGCGGCTGCGGTGGCGCAGTCGGCCCGGACGGCGACTCTGGTCCGGCGATCTCGGCATCCGGGGTCTCAGCCGCGATCGCCGACGCGACCACGGCCGCAGCTGCGGGATCGGCCGCACTCGCCGGCTCGTCCGGACCGTCGGAGGCCGCCGCGCCCAAGTCCGCCGTGCCCGAGTCCGCCGCGTCCGCGTCCGCCGCGTCGGCGGTCGATGTCGCCTGGTCTCCGGCAGGTGCGAGCGGGGCCGGCTCGTCGGGCGCCGGTGCATCCGCCGCCGCCGGTTCCCCGGTCAACTCCTCCTGCAGGCGCTTCGCGAACTCGCGCAGGAGCTTCTCGGAGATGTCCTCGATCATCCCGCCGCGCCCGAACCGGGCCAGCCGGCCGGTGATGTGGTAGTCGGTCGCGACGTCGACCTTCGTCCTGCCGCCGTCGAGCTCCTCGAGCTGGGAGACGATCGTCGCCTTGGCGCCGCCCTGACCGCGCTTGTCGGAGCCGTTGGCCTGCATCACCGCGCGGTGCGCCTCCTCGTCGACTTCCTCCATCACGAGCTTGCCCGCGTACGACGCGGTGGTGGGGCCGATCTTGACCGTGAACGTGCCGCCATATGTCCCGTCGTCGTTTTGGCCGGTGACGGCCGCGCCGGGGAGCGCCGGCGCCACGCGTTCGACGTCGATCAACGCCTCCCATACGCGCTCGAGCGGCGCGTCGACTTCAAATGACTGCTCTAACTTCATCTCGGATCGCCTCCAGGTCGCCCGGGGTGTCGACATCGCGGCCTGAGCTCAACGCCGAGCACTCGATTTCGTCTCCGTTCAGCAGCTCGCGCGCGCCGCGGTCGCCGCTCAGCTCCGACAATGCCCGCAACTGCGCTCGTCCGAGCACCACGGGATGGCCCGGCCGGCCGTGGTAAACCGCGCGCGTGCCGCCGGGTTCGTTCAGGAACCGCCTGATCACCGCCGGGGTGATCAGCGGCTCATCGCCGAGCGTCACGATCACCTTCTCCGCCCCGCTCAGCGCCGCGGCACCGCATCGCAGCGACATGGATTGCCCGCGGTCCCATTCATCGCAGACCACCGGCTCGGCCCGCCCGAACTCCACGTGCTGACGTACCACGTCGGCCTGCGCCCCGAGCACGACCACGATTCGCTCCAGCTCATCGACGGCGCACGCGGCGCCCACAGCGTGCTCGAGCAACGGCCGGCCCTCCAGCGAAGCGAGCAGCTTCGAGTCCGAGGACCCGAAGCGCGTGCCGGCGCCGGCCGCCAGGATCAACCCGGCGATCACATCTCCTCCAGCACGTCGGCCAGCTGTTCCAAGGACATCAGAGTATTCCCCGCGAGCAGCTCGTCGGTGTGAGGCACCGCGGCTCGCATCCCGCGGGTCAAGGGCTCATAGCCGGGATGCGCCGCGAGCGGGTTGAGCCACACCAGGCGGTGAGCGCTGCGCCGCAGCCGTTCCATCTCCACTGCGAGCTGCTCGGGCTCGCCGCGATCCCAGCCGTCGGACAGGATCACCACCACCGAGCCGCGGCCGAGCCGCCGCCCGTGGACGCGGTTGAGCTCCGCCAGGGCGGCGCCGATCCGGGTGCCTCCGGCGAAGTCGACGACCGCCTCCGACGCGCGTTCCAGCGCTCGGTCGTGGTCGCGCCCGGTCAGCTCGTGCGTGATCCGGGTGAGCCGTGTCCCGAAGGCGAACGCCTCGACCCGCCGCTGCGCGGCCACGCAGGCGTGCATGTACTGAAGGAGCATCCGCGCGTACGGCGTCATCGAGCCGGACACGTCGCACACGAGGACGACCGGCCGTGGCCGGGTGGTGGTGGCGCGCCAATGCCGCTCCACCGGCTCGCCCGCGGTGCGCATCGACGCGCGGACCAAGCGCCGGAGATCGGGCAGGTGACCGCGCCGGCGCGACGGGCGCGTGCGCCGCGACAACCGCCGCGGGCCCCTTCGCGCCAGCCGCGCGATCAACTCCCGGGCCATCGCCATCTCGAGCTCGTTGTAGTCGGCGAAGTCCTTGGTGCGCAACAGCTCCACATCGCTGTACGCCGCCGGGACCACCTCTGGCTCGGCCTCCGCGGCTACCGCCTGCCCCGACCCGGGGACGGCCGCCCGCGGCAGCGCCGCCTTGACGATCTCACCCAGCTGCTCGAACGGATCGTCATGGCCGCCGGGCCGGATGTCGCCGAACACCCGCACGAAGGCGCGGTCGAAGCGTTCGAGGTCCGCATGCGAAGAGCACAGGACGGTCCGCAACGCGATCCGGGCCTCCTCGCGCGAGCCGGCGTCGACCGCGGCGATCGCGCGGTGCGCATTCAGGAGCTCACCGACGCCGACCCTCACGCCCTCGGCGCGGAGCGCGGCGGTGAGCGCACTGAGCGGTCCGGTGACTGGCTCGATGCCGGGCTCAGACACCCTCGAGTACCTGCCGCTGGCGCACCCGCAGCACGTCCTCGTGCACCTTGAGCGCCGCCCCGAGCGTCTCGTCGAGATCGGCGTCGTCGCCGAGCGCCAGCAGCGCCTGCGTCCACACCAGGGTCTCGCCGACGCCGGGCAGCTTGTACAGGTCTCCCTGCTCGCGCAGGCGGCGCACCGCGGTCACCACCCGGGCGGCGATCGCCTCCGGGACCCCCGGGATGCGCGCGGCGACGATCGCACGCTCGCGCTGCGGGTCCGGGTAGTCGATCCAGTGGTACAGGCAGCGGCGCTTGAGCGCGTCGTGCAGCTCACGGGTCCGGTTCGAGGTCAGGATCACGATCGGCCGCCGCTCCGCGCTGACCGTCCCGAGCTCCGGAATCGTGACCGCGAAGTCCGAGAGGAATTCGAGCAGGAACGCCTCGAACTCGTCGTCGGCCCGGTCGATCTCATCGATCAGCAGCACGGTCGGCCGGTCCGAGCCCGCCTCGAGCGCGTCGAGCAGCGGACGGCGCAGCAGGAACCGCTCGGAGAACAGCTGCCCCTCGTCGACGCCCCCCTCAGCCGCCCGCAGGGCGAGCAGCTGCCGCGGGTAGTCCCAGTCGTAGACGGCGTGGTGGAGGTCGATCCCCTCGTGACACTGCAGGCGGATCAGGTGCGAGCCGGTGGCCGAGGCGAGCGCCCGGGCGACCTCGGTCTTGCCGACGCCGGCCTCGCCCTCGAGCAGCAGCGGCTGCTCGAGCACCACCGCGAGATGGACGGCCAGCGCGAGCGCGCGGTCGGCCAGGTAGCCCTCGGCGGCCAGCGCGGCGCTCGCCGCCTCCACGGACTCGAACTGCAAGCTCAGGCCCGCCTCACGACAGGCCGGCCGCGTCGCTGAGCGCGCGCCGGGTCAACACTCGCGCCAGATGCCGCTTGTACTCGGTGCTGGCGTTGAGATCGGCGGGCGGGTCCGTGCCCTGGTCGGCCTGTTCGGCCGCGCTGGCAATCGTGTCCGCGTTCAGCGGCTGACCGCGGAGCGCTTCCTCGACTGCCGATGCACGCAGGGGCACCGACCCCATGTTAGTAAGGCCCACCCGCACGTCCTCGACCGTGTCGCCGGACTTCTTGACCACGGCGCTGACCGCGACCATCGCCCAGTCCTCGCTGCGACGGTTGAACTTGTGGTAGCCGTAACCCCAGCCCTCGACCGGCGGTACGTGGACCTCGGTCACGACCTCGGTCGGCTCGATCGAGGTCTGCAGGTAATCCTGGAACAGCTCGGAGGCGGCCACCTCGCGTTGCCCGTTCGGGCCCATCGCGGTCACGGTGCCCTCGAGGATCAGCAGGATCGCCGGCAGGTCAGAGGCCGGGTCGCCGTGCACCAGGGAGCCGCCGATCGTGCCCCGGTTGCGGACCTGCGGGTCGGCGATCGTGCCGGCCGCCGCCGACAGCACGCCGAGCTCCGAGTTGCGCTCGATCTCGACGTGCGGGGTCAGCGCGCCGATCCGCCAGCTCCCGTTCTCGCGCTGCACCCCGTGCAGCCCCGGAACCTTGCGCAGGTCGACGAGCAGCGAGGGCGCGGCCAGCCGCAGCTTCATCAGCGGGATCAGCGAGTGCCCGCCGGCGAGCAGCTTGGCGTCCTCGCCACCGTCGCCCAGCGCCTTGATCGCCTCCTCGAGGGTGTCGGGCGCGGTGTAGTCGAACTCAGCCGGAATCATGCGTTGGCACCTCCTTCCGGGCTCGCGCCCTTCGCCTCGTTGATTGCCTCCCAGATCCGCATCGGGCTGAGCGGCATGTTGATGTAGCTGACGCCAAGCGGCCTCAGGGCGTCGGTCACTGCATTCGTGACCGCGGCGCTCGCCGCGATCGTCCCGGCTTCGCCGACGCCCTTGACGCCCAGCGAGTTGACCGGCGACGGGGTAACCGTGCGATCCGTCTCGATCGGCGGAAGCTCGGCCGCGGTCGGCAGCGCGTAGTCGACGAACGTGCCGGTCACCAGCTGGCCGTCGTCGTCGTAGTGGACGCGCTCGTACAGGGCCTGACCGATCGCGTGAACGACGCCACCGTGGACCTGGCCGTCGATCAGCAACGGATTGATCGCGTTGCCGCAGTCATCGACCGCGACGTACCGGATCAGCTTCACCTTCCCGGTGTCCGGATCGAGGTCGACGATCGCCGCGTGGGCCCCGAACGGGAACACGAAGTTCTCGGGTTCCCAGAACGTGGTCGCCTCCAGACCGGGCTCCATCCCGTCAGGCACCTGGTTGAGGTAGGCGGCGCCGGCGACCTCGGCGAGCGTCATGCCCTTGTCGGGCGATCCCTTGACCGAGAACTTGTCGCCACTGACCTCGATGTCCTCCGGGGAGGCCTCGAGGTGGTGGGCGACGATCGCCTTCGCCTTATCCGCGATCTTGACCGCGCACTTGGCGAGCGACTCGCCACCGACGGCCAGCGAGCGCGAGCCATATGTGTTGCGGCCCTCGGGTCCGACGCCGGTGTCGCCGTGCATGACCTCGACCACGGCCGGATCGACGCCGAGCCGGTCGGCCACGATCTGGGCGAACGACGTCTCGTGACCCTGGCCGTGCGGAGAGGCGCCGGTGTAGGCGGTCACCGCTCCGGTGTTGTGGACCCGGACCATCGACGACTCCCAGAACCCGGCCTGGTTGCCGAAGCCCTCGGGGCCGACCACCCGAGTCGGCGCGAGACCGCAGATCTCGGTGTAGGTCGAGAATCCGATCCCGCGGTAGATGCCCTTCGACCGCAGCTCCGCCTGCTCTTTGCGGAAGGCCGCCACATCGACGTGCTCGAGCAGCTTGTCGAGCGACTTCTCGTAGTCGCCCGAGTCGTACACGACGCCGATCGGCAGCTCCGCCGGGAAGTCCTCCTTGGGGATGAAGTTCTTCCGGCGGATCTCGAGTGGATCCATCCCGAGCTCGTCGGCCGCCTGATCCATCATGAGCTCGATCATGTGCGTGGCTTCGGGCCGGCCGGCGCCGCGGATCGCGTCCGTGGGGCACTTGTTCGTGAACACGCCGACGATGTCCGTCTGGAGCGCGGGCATCTTGTAGACCCCGCTCATCACGAACGCGCCGAGCGCGGGGATCGTCGGCGTGAGCAGCATGTTGTAGGCGCCGAAGTCGGCGATGATCTTCACGTGGAAGGCGGTGATGCTGCCGTCGCGCTTCAGCCCCATCTTGCAGTATGCGATCTGGTCACGGCCCTGGTGCGTGGTGGCCATGTCCTCGGTGCGGGTCGCGATCCACTTGACCGGCCAGCCGAGCTTGCGCGACGCCCACGCGCACAGCAGCTCCTCGCCGGTCATCTGGAGCTTGGCGCCGAACCCGCCGCCCACCTCGGGGGCGATCACCCGCACCTTCTCCTCGCTCATGCCGAGCAGCAATGCCGTGAACAGGCGGACGAAGTGCGGAACCTGGGTCGCAGTCCACATGGTCAGCGAGCCCGCGCGGTAGTCGGCGAGCACGCCGCGTGGCTCGATCGGCGCCCCCGCGGTCCGGTGGTTGACGACCCGGTGCTCGACGACGACATCGGCCTCTGCGAAGCCGGCGTCGAGGTCGCCTCCACCGAGGGACCACTCATGTGTCTGGTTCGAGCCGATGTCCTGGTGGAGCACATGCGTTTCGGCTTTGAGTGCCTCCTCGGGATCCGTCACCACGGGCAACGGGTCGTATTCGACCACCACATCTTCCGCGGCATCGACGACCGCGTAGCGGTCCTCCCCGATCACTACGGCGACCGGATCGCCCACGAACCTGACCGTTCCCTTGGCGAGCGGCCAGTGCTCGGGATTGTTGACCGTGATGCCGGGAGGCACCCAGGCCATCGGCAGCGGCCCGGTGAGATCGGTCATGTCGTCGATCGTGAACACGGCGTGAACGCCGGGCCGCGCCTTCGCGGCCGAGGCGTCGACGGAGACGATCTTGGCGTGCGCCTCGGGTGAGCGCACGAACGCCGCCCACAGCATCCCCGGCAGCGCGATGTCGTCGACATAGCGGGCGCGGCCGGTGATGAGCCGTGGATCCTCCTTGCGGCGCAGTGCCTTGCCAACGTGATGTTCGGCGACCGCGCTCATGCCG
This sequence comes from Solirubrobacteraceae bacterium, assembly GCA_036494115.1. GTDB lineage: Bacteria > Actinomycetota > Thermoleophilia > Solirubrobacterales > Solirubrobacteraceae > Palsa-465. The sequence continues at coordinate 15,643 of DASXOS010000071.1, forward strand.
CCACCTCCGGCCCCTTGGTCTTGGCCGCATCGAGCACGGCCTTGACGATGTTGTGGTACCCGGTGCAACGGCACAGGTTGCCCTCCAGCCCGTGGCGGACCTCCTCCTCGGTGGGATTCGGGTTGTCCGCGAGGATCCCGGCCGCGGCCATGATCATGCCCGGCGTGCAGTAGCCGCACTGGAGCGCATGGTCGTTCCAGAACGCCTCCTGCAGCGGGTGCAGGTCGTCCTCGGTCCCGATGCCCTCGATCGTGGTCACCTTGGCGCCGTCTGCTTGGACGGCGAGCACGGTGCAGGACTTCACGGCGCGCCCGTCGAGATGCACCGTGCAGGCGCCGCAGTTGGATGTATCGCAGCCGACGTGAGTCCCGGTCAGGCCGAGGTTCTCGCGCAGCGCATGAACGAGCAAGAGCCGCGGCTCGACCTCGAGAGTGTGCTCGGTGCCGTTGACCTCAACGTGCACAGGGACGGGTCCGCTCATCCTGTATCTCCCTCCTGTTTGGTCGCCCCGACCTTACCCCACGTTGGTTGCGCTGTGAAGTGTTTCCGGCTCGGCATGTTGGCGGTGCACCACCACACCGAGAATCACGCACGCGATGCCAACCGGATCCTTCGTGCTCGGGACCGGCCGAGCACGATCGCGCCGATCACCGCGCGGGACACGCCCGCGTTGCTAAGTAACGGCGTTCGCTACTCGCCGAGCCGACCGGGCAGGGACGACAGAGAGCGTGTTCTCCGTCACCGCCCTCATCCTGCTCGTGTCGAGCGTCGCGGTCTCCGGCATCTTCGGAGGCTGGATGTGGCTGCTCACCGCCGTGATCCTGCCCCTGTTGACAGCGTGGTACGTAGCGCGCCGGGTGCTCAGCATGCGCGCGGAGCGCGCTCACCTCCAGGGGCCGGCGCCGTTCGTCGGGATCCTCGGCGGCACCCTGATCGCGGTGGCGATCGCCCTTCAGGTGGTGGCGTTCGCCATCCCGCACTGACGCCCGCCAGCCGAGCGGCACGGCGGGCCTGCTCGCCCGATGCGCCCGAGGCGGGTCGCCGCTCCTAGAAGGCTCTACAGCGGCCGGAGCAGCGACGACTGCGACCGTTTCCACGCGCCCAAGAGGCGACCCGCCCACCGCGCCTCGAGCGCCAGCAGCGCACTCGCCCCGAACATGATGTCGTCCGTCAGCGTTGGCTCGGTCCGGGCCAGGCCGTGTGCCAGATCCCAGGCCGCGATGCTCTCATGAACGGCGTCGGCCTCGACGTGCTCGTCGTAGAAGTCGGTCACCTCGGGCCCCAGGCCGAGCCGCCGGAGCCCGTTGCCGTAGCGCCGGTTCGGGATCGAGGAGGTCATCTCGAACACCGCCAGCTGACCGACCAGCGCGCCGCGCAGCCGGCGGTGCAGGCCGAACAGCGAAATCAGGTTGACGGTCGCCAGCGTGATGCCGGGAAGCGCGTCCAGGTAGGCCCCGTAGGACGAGTCCAGCCCGAGGCCGCGCATGGTCCCTGCGAACAGGGCGGAGTGCATGCGCTCGGGCCGACCGCTCCCGTACTCATCGGCCTGGATCTCGAGCAGCGCGACCTTGGGGGAGCCGGTCAGCCGCGGGATCGCCCACGAGTGCGGATCTGCCTCCTTGAGCTGGTAGGCAGAACGATGGACCACGAACTCGAGCACCTCTCGGAGCGTCGCCTGAGTTTCGATGTAGCGGGAGAGCGGCGGGCCGGCATCCTCCTCCACCATCGATTGCAGCTCCTCGCCGACGTTCGCGCCCTCGACGTCGCGAACCGGGACCAGGGCACGGAGCCCCTGCTCGAAGATCCGCTCCGCCGCGGCGCGGAACCTCAGCACGAGCGGATCCCACTCCATCCGGTCGTCGACCCCCCGCACAGCCGCGTAGTGCAGCTCGTAACAGAGATAGAGCGCGAGCTGCAGGTCGTCATCCCCGAGCGGATCGCTTGGCGACGGCAGGCTTGGATGCGTCGCGGGCCCCGCCGTCGGTGCCCCGAGGAGCTCGAAGAGGGACTCGGTCCACGGCCCGCGTGCCGCCGGCAGGGAGATCCGGCGCTCGCCGCCGACTGCCCCCAGCACGCTCATGGCGTGGTTGCCTGCGCGCGCACGAGCTTCGACACCCGCGTCAGCTGAGTCACCAACGGGGCGACGTCGGCGCCTTGATCACCTGCCAGGGCGAGCGCATCGAGGGCCCCTTGGATCAGGCACAGGAACGCCTCGCCCCAGGAGCCGGCGTCGGCAGACTCCCGCCCGCGGCCGTCCTCGACGAGGTCACTCGCTGCCGCCAGCAGCGACTCGGCCGTCCGGAGCGTGCGGTAGGTCCGTGCGGTGCAGGGCGATTCGGCGGCCAGTTCCAGGCTCGACCGGGCACTGCGCAGCGGGCTCAGCAACGCGGCCGAGCCTCGGGAAAGGCGCGGCTCCCTCGAGCGCCTGGGGATCGCGGCCTCGCTGATCAGAGCCGGTCGCGGAGCGTCGGCTTCGACCTCCGAGCGCGCCTTGAACCCGACCGCGCGATGCGTCCCGTCGCAGAAGGGCCGGGTTCGAGACCGGCCACACCGGCACAGGGCAATCGTCCGCCTCCCGACGTTGATCGTCCCTCCGCCCTGGTCGCGGAGCGCAAACGCCCCGCGGACGAGATACGGACCGTCCGGGTACGGCACGATCACCGCCTCATCACCGTCCACGCGAATATCTCTGTGCGCCATCACAAATGTCCTACCCGGTTTTCTACGGCAGGCTCGATCGGTTAGCGCGCGGCGTGTCACGGGTAGCGGCGAGCGCGTGCCCGGCGAAGCATTCTCATACGTGCTTCCGCTGCGCACGAACGCGCACGACGGACCTGCCATGGCGGAGCTCACCGGCTACCTGCGAGAACTGAGCCGGTGGTGCCCCGACGTGATCGTCGTGGACGGCTCGCCGGAGTCGGCGTTCGCCGCGCACGCGCAGCACTGGCGTGTGGCTGCGCGCCACGTCGCCCCCGACCCCGCGCATGCCGCGCTCAACGGCAAGGTGCAGGGCGTACTCACCGGCCTCGACCTGGCCCGTCACGACCGTGTCGTCATCGCCGACGACGATGTCCGCTACGAGCATCGCGGTCTCGAGCGGGCAGTCGCGTTGCTCGACGATCACGCGCTCGTCCAGCCGCAGAACTACTTCTCGCCCCTGCCGTGGCACGCCGCCTGGGACACGGCACGGACGCTGCTGAACCGGGCAACGATCGGCGCCGACTTCCCGGGGACGTTTGCCGTACGGCGCGCGGCGCTGCTCGCAACGCGGGGCTACGACGGCGACGTGATCTTCGAGAACCTCGAACTGATCAGGACGGTTCGAGCAGCTGGAGAGCCCGTCGCCTCACCGCTTGACCTATACGTCCGCCGCTTACCGCCGACGGCCCGCCACTTCGCCGGCCAGCGCATCCGGCAGGCGTACGACGAGTTTGCGCTTCCCGCCCGGATGGCCCTGTGGCTGGCCACCGCTCCGGCGCTGGTCTCGTGCCTCGTCCGCCGTCGACCGGCGCCGGTTCTCTTCGCCGCGTCTGCAGTGATCGTGGTCGCCGAGCGGGGGCGCCGGCGGGCGGGAGGGGCCTCGGTCTTCCCGGCTGGGGTCTCGGTGCTCGCCCCTCTGTGGGTGCTCGAGCGGGCGGTCTGCGCGTGGCTGGCCCTTCTCGAGCGTCTGCGGTTCGGGGGCGTCCGCTACGGCCAGTCCGTGATCCCGGCGGCGGCGAACTCGGAGGCGACGATCCGGCGCCGGCTGCACGACGCCGCTCAGGCCAACGTCACATCCAGCTCTTCGAGCGGCACCGCCGGCTCCAGCGGGGGCGGCTGCCCGGGCACCGGCCGCACCGCGAGTACCTGGTAGATCGAGGCCCAGCCGGTCTGGAAACCCTGGCGGGCAGCCCGCAGGTAGAGCTTCCAGATCCGCGCGCGCTCGATCCCCCCGAGGCGAACGGCGTCGTCCCAGTGGGCGTCGTAGCTCTCGATCCAGTGCCGGATCGTCTCCGCGTAGTCGGAGGCGAGCCCCTCGACATGCCTGGTGACGAGCCCGGAGCGCTCCAGGGCGCGGGTCACGCGGGAGAGCGGTAGCGGCACCCCGTCGGGGAACACGAACCGCTCCGAGAACGGGCCCTCGTCGGGGTCATCGAAGTCCTGGAGCTTGGCGATGCCGTGGTTGAGCAGCCGCCCGCCGGGTCGCAGCAGCGAGTGCAGCCGCTGCGCGTAGAGATCAATCCGCTCCTCCCCCACGTGCTCGACCATGCCGATGCTGGCGATCGCGTCGAACGGGTCATCGGACACCTCGCGGTAGTCGGCGACGCGGATCTCGACCTGGCCGGCCACGCCCGCCGCGGCCACCCGCTCACGGGCGAGCGCAGCCTGGGGCTCGGACAGGGTCACGCCGAGCACGTGGGCGCCGTGGTGCTGGGCGGCGTGGATCGCGAAGCTCCCCCAGCCGCAGCCGACGTCGAGCACGCGCTCCCCCGGCTGCAGGCGCAATTTCGCGCACACGAGCTCGAGCTTGGCCGCCTGTGCCTCCTCGAGCGTCTGCGCCCCGCGAGAGAACAGCGCGCAGCTGTAGGTCATCGAGCTGTCGAGGAACAGCGCGAAGAACTCGTTGCCCACGTTGTAGTGATGGCGAACGGCTGCGCGGTCGCGCGCGATCGTGTGGCGCTCTCCGCGCAGACACAGCTCGGCCGCGGGCGGTCGCGGCGGTCGCACGAGTCCGGTCGCGCGGACCAGGGCCACCCCGAGCCGGGCCTGCCGCACGACCGAGAGCGGCGGCGGCTCGAACGTGTCGACGATCCGCAGCGCCCGATCGAGATCGTCGACGTCGAGCAGGCCATCCACGTAGGCGCGACCGAGCCCGAGCTCGCCCGGTGCCCGGATCACGTGCGCGAGCGCGCGCGGGGAGTGGAACGTGAAGGTCGGCCCCTGCTCGGTCCCTCGGACGAGCGAGCCGTCCCAGAATTTGATCGTGAACGGCCGGCGCGGCAGCGCCTGCTCGATCTCCCGCCGAAGCGGCGCGGTTCGTGCGAACGGCACGCCGAGCTATGCCGCCTGCGAGAGCGGCGCCCGCTTGCGCCGGGCAGGATCGACACGCACGACATCCCAGGCCAGCCCGGTCATCTCCATCAGCCGGATCAGCCCGGCGGACGGATCGATCTGCCAGCGGCGCAGACCGTGGCGGTAGGACGTCGGGAACGCGTGGTGGTTGTTGTGCCAGGCCTCGCCCCAGGTGGGGATCGCCAGCCATGCCAGGTTGCGCGACTCGTCGCCTGTGTCGTACTCGTGCTTGCCGAAGAAATGGCACAGCGAGTTGATGCTGAAGGTGGCGTGGTGGAGCAGGAAGATGCGGGCGGCGCCACCCCACAGCAGAGCGGTGAGACCGCCGACGACGGTGCCGGTGAGCGCGACACCCAGCCCGAACGCGGCGGCGAGGCCGACGAGGACCCACAGCACGAAGGTCCGATCGACGAACCGGATCCACGGGTCGGCGAGCAGGTCCTTGGCGTAGCGACGCTCATCGGCCACCTCCATGTCGCTGAATACCCAGCCGATGTGGGCATGCGCCAGGCCGCGCAGCGCGCCCCGGAAACCGGGTCCGTGCCCATGCGGGCTGTGGGGGTCGCCATCCTCATCGGAGAACTGGTGGTGCTTGCGGTGCGTGGCCACCCAGTCGATCACTGGACCTTCGGCGGCGGCCGACCCGAGCGCGGCGAAGAACGCGCGCACCGGGCGGGAGCACTTGAAGCTGCGATGCGTGAGCAGTCGATGAAAGCCGACGGTGACGCCCGTGCCGATCGCCACGTAACAGATCGCGAGCACCAGGAGGTCCTGCCAGACAAGCAGGTGCCCGGTCCATCCGAACCACATTCCGATCACGAGGATGATCGGCGGCACAGCGGTGACGACCGCGCTCGCAACCCGATCGAGGACCGGCATCGAGACGGGGCGCACGGACTGCGCTGGCGGGGCAGCGCGACTCGGTTCCATTGCGTCTCCTGGTAGAGGGGGCGCCGCGATCCTAGCGGGATACCCGGAGAGGAGCAGAAGAACTCTCGGCCCCGATCCGCCGCGCGCGCGGGCGCTCGTAGATCCGGCGCAGCTGCGGCGGCAGGCGGCCGCCGGTGGAGAGCCACGATCCGGCCAGGATCAGCAGCAGGCCGGCGACGGCACCCAGTCCGGGTTGCTCGCCGAGCAGCACCACGCCGAGGGCGACGGCGATGACGGGATTCACATAGGTGATCACGGTGGCCCGGCTGGTTCCGGCCTCGCGGATCAGGACGGTGAAGATCACGAACGCGGTGGCCGTGCACAGCAGTCCGAGCACGGCGACGGCGCCGAACGCGCCGACCGTGGGGACGCGGTGCGGCAGGTCGGCGAGCGCGAACGGCGCCAGCACGAGCGACGCCAGCGCCAGGCTGCCGCCGATCGTCGCACGCGGATCGAGCCCGCCCATGCGGTGCTTGATCAGCATCGGCCCGATCGCGTAGCCGACGGCAGCGATCAGGATCGCCGCGGTCCCGATCAACGCACGCGAACTGCCCGCGACGTCGATCCCGACCAGCGCGATCACCCCGGCGAACCCGACCATCAGGCCCGTGGCGCGCAGCGGCGTCGGTCGCTCGGACGCGTCGTAGCGCAACGCCAGCAGCGCGCCGATCAGCGGCACCGCGGCGATCACGATCGCGGCCAGCGAGGAGCTCACGCGCTGCTCGCCGAAGGCGATGAACGGGAACGGGATCGACACCTCGGCAACGGCGTAGGCGAGCAGCCACCGCCACCGGCCCCGCAACGTGTGCAGGGTCCCGGCGCGCCAGGCCAGCGCCAGGAGCACGACGGCAGCGAGCGCCACCCGGCCCCAGGCGAGCACGGCCGGCGTGAAGCCGCCGTCGTCGGCGATCTTGATGAACAGGTACGGGACGCCCCAGATCGCTGACATCGCGGCGAAGGCCGCCCATCCTCGGCGGGTCACGACCCGCCCCGCTGATTGCGGATCGCCGCCATCAGCAGCAATCCGCCGTCGACGACGAGCGACTCGCCCGTCACGTAGCCGGCGTCGTCAGAGGCGAGGAAGGCGATGGCGGCCGCGACCTCCCGCGCGTCGCCCGGGCGTCCGGCTGGAATGCCGGAGCGGGCGATCGTTCGCGGGTCACGATCCGCGGCACCGGTGAGCGCGGTCGCGATCTCCCCCGGCGCCACGGCGTTGACTCGGATGCCGTGCTCGGCGAGCTCGAGCGCCATCACCTTGGTCAGCATCCCCAGCCCACCCTTGGCGGCGCAGTAGGCGGCCGCCTGGCCGAGTGGGACGCGCTCGTGGATGCTCGTGACGTTGATGATGCGGCCGCCGCGACCGGTCGCGACCATCCGGCGCGCGGCCTCCTGTGCCGCCGCGAACGCCGCAGTGAGATCGACGTCGATCAGCCGTCGCCACTGTTCGAGGGAGAGCTCGAGGAACGACGCGGTGACGTTCGTACCCGCGTTGTTGACCAACACGTCGACCCCGCCGAGCGCGTCGGCGAGCTCAGCCACCACGGTGGCGCCCTGGGCCGGATCGCTCAGATCGACGCGGCGCAGCTCCGCACGGCGGCCGCACGCGCGGACCTCGCGCGCCGTCCGGTGACCATCTGATTCGTCGCGAAACCACGTGACCCCGACGTCCATGCCCTGCTCGGCCAGCGCCACCGCGGTCGCCCGCCCAATACCGGATTCCGAGCCAGTGATGATCGCGACGGGCACGGTCCGGAACCTACCGGGTCGGCTCACTGTGCCCGTGCGGGCGGTCAGCTCGGCTGCCCCGCCGGGGTCACCTCCGGGGAGCTCTGCCAGCTTCCCCCCTGGAGCCACTGGAAGCGGATCTGCACGCCGGGCGGAACGGCGAGCTGCGAGCCGAAGATCCCGTTGGAGTCGCTTGTCGTCGTGTGCGCGGTCACGAACGATCCGCCGGCCGCCCTCTCCTGCAGGCGGATCGAGGTCGCAGACCGCGCCGGCCGCGCGCGGCCCCAGACGCTGACGAGCTGCACCTTCGTGATCGACCCCCGCTTGTTTCCGACCGGCGCCGTACAGACCCGCCGGGTGACCGAGGTCACCCTGGCCACGATCGGCGCGCGGAACATGGCCAGCGCCGGCTTGGCGTCACCG
>DASXOS010000072.1:0-27255 GCA_036494115.1 Solirubrobacteraceae bacterium
GATCGCCTTGTCGAGAGGGTGCGAAGGGTCCCCCTCGGGCACACAGGTGTTGTCGTTGATCTCAGTGCCATCCGCGGCGAACCAGCCGTTGAAGTCCGGATCGACCAGCGCCGCGAGTTGCCCCTGACTGAGCGGGCTCACCAGACGAGCGCCCATCGCGATGGCCAACTGCTGTGCGGTCGGATCCAGCGGAATCGGCTGAAGATCGGGGTCATCACACTGGGTCAGCGCTGTCCAGGGCTGCACGACATAGGCAACGTCTCCGGCGGAGGTCGCGACGTGCGAGTGGTAGGAGCAGAACTTCGCAGGCGAGCCTTGGTTGTTGGCGGAGCAAAGCCGGCCGGCCGAATCCAGACACACCTCGACGTTGGGGGGCATCAACACGACCACTAGCGGCGTGTACTCGGGTTCGTGTCGCTGTGTGATGTCCGTGCTCTGAACCATGTTCGCGACCTCGGAAGCGATGTCAGAGTCCGTCAGGCAATAGGTGGCCGAGCCTGACCGTGGGCAGGTGTCGTGACTGGGATAGTCGCGGCCCTGGGCTGTGCCGGCGGCGCTGCCGAACTGGCAGCTCGAACCACCGACGGAGCCGAAGTCGATGCAGCCGCCGCCATACAGCGAGGCGTTGCGTGCCTGGCCGTTCGGATTCGGGCCGGTGGGATTCTGAGGATCGTTCGGGTTGCTGGGATCCGCGCCGCCGTCGGCGTACTGCCCGGTGATCGCATACGGCGCGGTGAGGGTCCCGGCACCGTCGGCAACGTCACGCAGGAACTGCTCGACGTAATCCCTGGTCGTCTGCCAATACATCCGGTGGGGATCCCAGGTGAGAGCGAACGTCTCATTGCGGTGCATCACCGGACCGATGTGCCAGCAGAGCCCGCCGCTCGGCAGCACGAGGTCAGATTCGAGCCACGGATCACACGGGCTGACGCTGGATTTGACCGCTGTGTACCCGGCCCCGAACAGGTTGGCCTGAGTCCCCGGCACCATCGCGACCCCGAATGTGTGCTGTTGATCCTGGACCACGATCGCCTGCGCGCCGCCTGGGACGAACAGGCACAGCACGAACAGAGCGGTCAGCAGAATCCAACAACGGCGCATCAGGTACCTCCCACGGCCAGGCTTCTCTGGTCCACCACCACGCCCTGGCTCGGCGCGTAGCGGAAGAGCGACAACGCGGTCAGCTCGGCACCGCCCAGCAACCGTTGTCCTTGGGTTGACACAGCGCGCCGCGCACGAGCCGCCGCTCCGGCGGACCGGTGGTGGGCAACGGTGATTCCGGTGACAGCAAGCTGCGTCACCGGGACAGCCACTCCGCTTGACGACAGCATCGAGACCGTCTCGGTTTGTCCCTCGGCCAGCGACAGGATTTGGCAATCGATCGGACCGGGCGTGCAGCTCGCGGGGCCTGACGGGACCGTCCCGGGCAGAACGGCGAACAGCACGCGCCGTCCCCCCTTGAGCACGCCCAGCTCGACCAGCAGCGGCTGCTGCACGCTCGGCAGCGCACTCAGACGTTGCACCGAGTCGATCGTGTTGACCCCGCCAAAGTCGTCGGTCATGCCGATGCTGACGTCGTAGGTCTCGGTTGATGTCAGGTTCGCGGGCGCCGGCTTTGGTTTTGGCGTGGGGGTTGGCGTGGTCGTCGTAGTCGGCGTGGTCGTCGTCGTGGTCGATCCCGAACTGGACGGGGTCGTGGTGGTCGAACCGGTCGAGCCACTCGAGCCACTCGAACCACTCGAGCCGCTCGAACCGCCGGAGCTCTGTGAGCCTGACCCGCCCGCCCCGCCGCCGGTGCCGGTGCCGGTTGACGATGACGACGTGCCAGGGCTGCTGGTGAGCGTGTGGCTCTGAGCGGAGCCACTGTGCGGGAAGGGGTCGCGGCCGCGGCCGGTCAGGTGCGCGGCAGCGGGCTCGCCCTTGAGGCTCACTGCCGGGAGGGCCGTCATCTGCGGCGCGGTGATTGCCGCCGGTGGCGCGGTGGAGCCTGCAGCGGACGGGGATTTTCCGGACAGCAGCACCGGAACCGCGACGAGCGCGGCCAGCAGCACGAGCGCGACCGGCCACAGCCGCTTCTCGCGCAGGTCGGTGATGACGGCGCTCAGGACACTCATTTGACGGGCGCGGCGATGGCCGCGGTCGGAGAGGTGGCGGACGACGAGGAGGGCGAGCTCGCAGAACTCTGGCCGCTCGGAGCAGTGGCCGTCGTCGGCGGATGGCTGACCGGCGGGCTGCCCGCCTTGGGGGCGATGTATGAGGTCGCGCTGATCGTGGCCAGGATCTGGGGGAACGCGGGGGTTCCCTGCTGCAAATTCAGCGCGCTGATCGTGAGCAGCCGGCCGCTGACGGCGACCTTGTCGTTGGTGGCCACGACGAACCGCTGGATGCGGTTCATGAACGTCGTGAGATCGAAGAAGCTGCCCTGGAAGGTGAACGTGAAGGAGTCATCGTCGAACCCGTTGGCGTCGGGGGAGGCGTTCGGCGGCAGGTTCGCGGTCGACGCCGGCGAGGCCGACGGCGAGCTCGAGGGGCTCGAGGAGCTCGAGGAACTCGACGAACCGGACGAACTCGACGACCCGGACGAACTCGAGGAGCCAGACGAACTCGGCGGGGTGGACGAGCTTGGCGAGCCGCTGCTGGCGGCGGTCTGCAGTCCGAGGAAATCGATGTGGTCGTGCCCGGCCGCCCCCTGCAGCTGATAGATCAGCGACGGCACGTCATCGTCGGTCGGCACGGCCTCGCCGAGCTTGGCGAGCGTCGTGTAGTTGGTGGCGAAGGCCTGACGGGCGGCCTCGTTCGCCGTCGCCTGGGACCGAATCGTGTTCAGCCGCGATTGGGCGCTGCTCAGCTGCGTCTGGAGCTTCGCGGCCTGGTCGCGCTTGGGTGAGATGACGAACAGCCAGGGCGCCACGATCACCCCGACGACGCAGATGACGATCAGGATCGTGCGGTCGCGAGCGGTCATGAGCTCCCTGTCCCTGTGCCGGTGCCCGTGGCCGCTGTGCTCCCGGGCGGAGCATCGAAGAACGCGACGAGATCGAATGAGGGACCGTTGCCGCACCCGCCGGTCGCGGGATCGCTCGATCCCGGATGCTTGACCGAATCGCCGATCGTCACCCTGTTCACACCGGGCATCACCCGCAGCCGCGACATCAGGTTGGCCACGTCCTCTTGGGTCTTCGTGCAGCCGGACATCTCGACCGCGGGACCCGGGCTGTAATTACGCAGCGTCCCGGCCGAACCGCTCACGCTCGCGCCGCTCGCGCCGCTGACCGATGACGTGCTCGAGGCGCTGCCGAACAGCACGTTGATCGTCGTCTGGGCGGGAAAGACGCGGGCGATGTTCGCGAGCGCGTCGTGCCAGTCGAACCGCGCGTTGGCGATCTGCCGAATGTCGTCGCTGCGCTTCTGGGCCAACTTCTGGAACGTGGAATAGGCCGCCAGACGCGAGGCAAGCGCCTGCTGCTGGGAGATCTGCGACTGCACTTGGGCGAGCTGTGCCTTGCGGTCAGAGATCGAGTTGGTCGTGACCACATACAGCGTCACGAAGCCGACCGCCACGGCCAGCACGATGAGCACGGCGAAGCCCGGGCCGACCGACGGGCGGGCGCCGATCCGGGAACGCTGGGCGTCGGCGGGGAGGAGGTTGACAGCCTTCACGACGCGATCTCCTCGGTGGTGAGACCGGCCGCGACTACCAACCGTCCGGCATCGACGCCGCCAAAGCCGCCGGGCTTGCTCTCGGCCACGAGTCCGACTTCGAGCGGGAGCGCGATCTCCGTCCCGAGCGCCTCGGCGAAGCCTGGGATCGACAGCGCGGCGCCGGTCAAGACGGCTCGCTCAGGGGCGATGCTGTCGCCCTGCGTCGTGTGGAAGTCGAGCGAGTTGCGGACCTCACCCGCGATCCGGCGTACACCGTCGGAGAGGACGGCGCGGGCCTCGGTGACGATCTCGGCGTCACCCTCGATCTCCTCGACCGGATCCTGCAGCCCGACGTGCCCGAGCCAGCCGTGAGCGTGCTCGAGGGTCAGGCCCCGCCGTTCGGCGAGCTCGCCCGCCATCGCATCCGTGCCATGGGCGATCACCCGCGTGAACACGCAGGTCGTCTCCACCGCGACCGCGATGTTGGTGAGTCCGCCGACGCTGAGGTAGAGCGACGCGCCGCCGGCCCCAGGGCGATGCAGCGCTCGGATCATCGCGAACGCCGACAGATCGATGCCCTGCGGCCGCAGTCCCGCCTTCTTCGCGGCGTCCAGCAACCGCTCGATCATGTCGCGCCGGGCCGCGACGACGATGACGCGGGTGCGCGTGCCGTCGGGCGTCTCCACGCGCCCCATCGACTGGTGCTCGAGCACCGCCTGCTCGAGCGGCATCGGGATGTGCTCCTGAGCCTGAAACCGGACCGCGGAGGCGATGTCCTTGGCGCTGTCGAGCGGCGGCAGGTCGATCGTGCGCATCACGATCCGCTGGTTGGCGACGCCGAGGCGGACCCGCTTCGAGAGTTTGTGCTCAGAGAACAGCGTGCGCAGCGCCTCAGCCAGTGCCTCGACGTCCTGGACCTCGCCGTCGCGCACGGTCCCAGGCGGGAGCGGCGCCGACGCAGCACGCTCGACGGTGACTTGGCCCGACCTGGACTCGACTGCCGCGACGTATCCCGGCTCGATGTCCAGACCGACCACGCTCTTGCCGGTCACGAGTCTCATCCAAGGTCGAATCGGCCGCGCGGAGGGCAAAGTTGAGCGCGGGAACCGCTCCGTGGACGGCTTCGAGAGGTTTAGGTAGAGATGGCGCGCCAGACGCTAGAGCCGGGGTGTGCCGACCCACTGCCAGGTGGCGAACTGCACCGTGCACGCGGCCAGAAGCAGCGCCGAGCCGACGACGAGCTTGCGCTCGGCGCGGTGATCCACGGCCCACGCCGCAGCCCACATCAGCAGCGGAAACCAGGCGCTCGCATACCGGTCGAAGTCGGACAGCGGATCCACGCCGGCAGGCGCGCTGAGCGTCTGGAGCAGGCTCACCACGACGTATGCGCCGTACGCGAGCGGAAGCCGCCGGAACGTGCCCACCAGCGCCGTGACGACGAGGACGAGCGTCGCGAGCTGCGCCACGGCGTCGGCCTGGCGCAACGGCGGAGAGATGCCCTGTAGCTCGAGCCGGATCTGGAGCCACGCGGCCCGCGCTCCGTCCCACACGCCGGTCAGCGGGCCGACGACGCGCCGGCCCCAATACAGGCTCTCGGCGTGCATGGTGGCGCCGAGCCCATACCCCCGCAGTGCGAGGTAGCCGGAGAACAGCATCGCGCCGGCCGGGATCAGAGTCAGCCACAGGATCGCCGGCGTCACTCCGTAGCGGGGCCTCCACCGGCGTACGGCGGGGACAGACGGAGCATCCCCGCGCGGTCCGTACAGGAACAGAATGACCAGCGGAACCACGAGCAGCCCCCCGGCCACGCGCGACATGGCCGCCATCCCCCCCAGCGCTCCCGCGAGCCCCCATCGTCCCCGTCGGGCAGCCAGGAACGTTCCCGCTGACAGCGCCAGGAACAGGCCCTCCGTGTAGACCGCGGAGTCGTACAGCGCCATCGGTCCAAATGCGATCAGCAGCACCGACACGCGGGCGGCCCGTGGCCCCAGCTCGAGCTCCGTCAGTCGGCGCACCAACTCGAGCCCGAGCGCGAATGCCACGAGCGAAATCAGGACGGCCGCCACGACGCTCGAGCGGGTCACCACCGTGCCGGCCCTGATCAGCAGCGGATAGAGCGGGAAGAACGCTGTGTCGTGGAGGCCCCCGTAGCCGTGGTCGGCGATCTGCAGGTACCAGATCGAGTCCCATCGCACGGCGGGCGCCGCCAGGACGTTGCCGACGCGGCCGAGCGAGGTCGAGATGCCATGCGGGTCGAACGCGTGGATGTTGGCCGCGCTCGTGCCGAGCAACGCGACCGCCGTGCAGCCGACGACCCAGATTAAGATGCGCGAGACCAGGACCAGGCGGAGCGTCGCGACGGCTTCGTCGCGGGTGCCCGGGGTGAACGACGGTGCATGGGCGGCGCTGACCGGCGAGCCGGATGCCGGCGGGGCTTCGATCGCCAGCGGGGTCATGCCGGGACCGGGACGGGCTCGCCCGGCCCGACCGTGAAGGTCTCCGCGCGTTCGACACGCATCGTGGCTGGCTCACCCAGCACGGACGTCGCGAGCAGCGGCACCACCCACACTACGTACAGGAACGCCCAGTAGTCGGAGCTCAGCTGGAGCCCGATCAGGACGCCTGCCGCGATTGCGGCAACGCGGGTGCGGTCCGACGAGAGCGTCCGGTCACGGAACATTCGTACCGTGACCGCGGCGATCAATGCCAGCACCGCAGCCTGGCCGATCGGCTGCAACCACTCGATCCCGAGCGCTGACCATCCCGACTGCGGCGAGCCGCGAGAGAACTGGTAGGCCACCGCATGGACCATCGCGGGAACGCCTGCTAAGCCGCCGACGCCAATCAGGACTGCCAGCATCGCGGCCGACACGGCAGTCATTGCTGCTATCGCGGCCACGAGTTGCCGGCCGCGCAGGGGGGCGAGCCACATCGGGACGAGCGCGGCTGGAGCGAGCTTGAACCAGGCCGCTACGGCGAGCAGGCCGCTCGAGGCCGCCGGTCGGCGCCACAGCAGCACCGCGAACAGGATGATCACGGCCAGGACGACATCGGTGGTGCCGGTCGAGACGACGATCAAGAGCGGCGGGAAGCTCAGCCAGACGATCGCGGCCCGCAGCCCGGCCTCCTGCTCTTGCGGCGAGCGTCTGGCCCGCCGCCGGGGCCCGGCGGCATGCCGGTAAAGGACCGCTGCGGCCAGCAGGGCTGACATCGCCGCCACCGTGAGCGCCCCGTCGACGGAGTCCCACATCGAGCTCACCGGCGCGACCAGCGCCAGCGGCGCATACGCGGCGTAGCTTAGGATCGGATAGGTGTCGCCGTGGAGGACGTCTCCCGGCATGTGGCCGTATGGAAGGACGCCGTGGATCAGGTTCGTCGCGCCCTCCATCACGGCATAAGACACGTCGACCGGGCGTGTGGAGCTGATCCCGACCATCAGCACGACCAGCGATAGTGCGACCAGGCCGATTCCCATCAGCCGCACTCGCCGCGACGCCTCCCAATCCCGCGTCAGCCAGGTCAGCAGCGGCGTCGCCGGTGCACCTGGCCGCCGCGGGCCGAGGCCGGCCCAGGTACAACGCCCCAGGAGGTAGAGGAGACTCGGCAGTGAGGCCACGACGCTCGCGTCGAGGTACCGGTACTGGAGCAGGATCACCGGCGCGAGCAGGGAGACCGCGGCCAGGACGTCGAGGTTGCGCAGCCTGCGCAGCGGCATCACGCCGGCCATCAGCACGAACAGCAGGGTGAGGCCGCCGAGCACGGCCGGCTCGTAGGCGATCGTGCTGCCGTAGGGCACGACCTGGCTGCGGTAGTCCATGCCCCGAACCACGGCTCCGGCCCTGTCGACCGCAAAGTCGGCCAAAACACGGGAACCGAGGGCCAGTCGTACCCGGTCGAGGGTCCCGTCGACCCGGCTGACCGTGACGTTATCCCAGCGCGCGCCACGCAGCCGGACCTGGGAGGCGTGATCGTGGCGGACGGCGGCGATTGCGGCCCGCGCGCCGAGCGGGAGCGGCCGATCAGCGTGGACTGCGGTCAGCAGCACCCCGCAGACCAGGAACATGCCGATCGCGGCCCACAGCGCCGGCCGGCGCCGCAGCCGGGCGATCGGGGCGAACCGGTGTGTCACGGCGAGCGGTTTCAGATGACGTGGTGGGCGTACCAGTGCAGAAGCGTCGGGCCGACCAGAAGCGCGGTGACGCCTCCCAAGGCGAGAAACGGCCCGAACGGGAGCGCGGTCTTGCGTCCCTTGGCCACGCCGAGGCGAGCCATGATCACGCCGCCGGCGACACTGGCCGCGAGCAGGCCAACGAGCATCGCCACGCCGACGCTGCGCCCGAGGTAGAGACCGAGCACGGCGGCGAGCTTCACGTCGCCCATCCCCATCCCCGCCGGGTACGCGAGGGCGAACACGAGCAGGAATCCACCCGCGGCCGCCCCGGCGATCAGCTGCTCGGGCACTCCGGAGGGGTCGGTGATCAGCCCGATCACCACCGCGGCGACCGCGGCCGGCAGCGTGATCTTGTTGGGGATCACGCGGTCGTGGAGGTCGATGACGGTGATCGGTACGAGCACCGCGATCAGCACCAGGCCGAGCACGATGTCGTGCGCGGAGTGCTTGACCAGCACCACCGTTACCGCCAACAGCGCGGTCATCAGCTCGACCACCGGATACTGAGCCGAGATCCGCCGATGACAGGATCGGCACCGGCCGCGGAGCAGCAGCCAGCCGAACACCGGGACGTTGTCGTAGGCCTTCACCGGTGCACCGCAGCCGGGGCAATGCGAGCCCGGGAACACCAGCGACTCGTTGCGCGGCAGCCGGTAGGCCACCACGTTGAGGAACGAGCCGGCGACGGCGCCGAAGATCAGCGCGAGAGCCGCGGGCATGCCAGAGCGAATCGAGGGCGCATATCGGCTAGATCGGCAGAGCGCGCGCAAAACTGAGGCACTGCGCTCACGCTCCTACCAATGCCGGGGCTGGGGAGACCTCGTCGCGAGCGGGATGCTCGTCGGCACCGGCCAGAGCTGGCGCCGGCGCCTCCGCGGGCAACGCCAGGGTGGCCACGAGCACGAACGGCATGAACCACACGATGTAGTAGTAGAACCAGTGGATCGCGGGCAGCTGCACCGCGATCGTGACCGCCCCCGCCAGCGCGCAGATACGCGCGAGCGACCGCTCCCGGGGAAAGAACGCGACCGCGCCGACCAGGATCAGCGCCAGCCCCTCGAGCACCGCCTGAATCGGCTTCAGCGTCGGATGCAAGCCCCAGGGAGAGAACACGTCCGGCCGAGAGAACTGGTAGCCGAGGGTGTGGTCGTAGAACTCGCGGATGCCGCCGGACGGCAGGTAGAGCAGGATCGCCAGGATGACGACGGCGATGAACGCGGCCACGCACATCGCTGCTTCGCGCCATCCCCGGCGGGGGTTCGCGAACAGCGGTAGAAGTGCCGCTGGGGAGAACTTGGCGGCCGCAGCCAGGCCGACGAGCGCCCCCCGAGCCGGCCCCGACCTGAACGCCAACAGCGCGAGCACGGTCAGCATCGCCACGAGGCCGTCGTTGGTGTGCACGATGATCGCGAGCGCGGTGAACGGGCAGGCAGCCCACGCCCACGCGAGGACGAGACCGAGCCGCGTGCCCTCCCGGTTCGGCCGGAGCCGGCGGCCGAGGAACACCAGCGACACGATCGTGACCAGATCGAATGTGATGGCGGCGAGGTCCGCGCCGCGCAGCCCGGTCCACGCGCCGGTCCATGGAAACAGGCGCTCGAATGGAACGTAGGCCAGATACGCGATCGGTCCGTAGGTGTCGCCATGCCCGGGATCGGAGAAATACAACGGCAGACCGTGGTTGATCCGATGGGCACCCACGACCGAGGCGTAGCCGACGTCGATCTCCTGGTGGTTCAGCAGTGCCATCGCGACCCGCGCTCCCACCAGTACGAGCAGCCCGACGACCAGCATGCGATCGCTCAGCAGCGGCGCGAGCCGCGACGAGCCACTCGAACCACTCGAGCCGCGGAACCCCAGCCACAGCATCCGGCCGAGCAGGTACACGAGCGGCGGATAGGCCAGCCACACCGAAGCCACGAGATGGGCGTGGTCGAGCACCAAATAGGACGCCAGGAACGACAACACGACCAGGGCATCGAGATGGGCGAGACGCCACAGCCGCCGGGGATCGAAGAACACCAGCAGGAATGCGGCCGCCAGTGGCCACATCACCCACCAATGGTCGAACAACGGGGAGTAATCGCCATGCCCGTACGGCGCGACAGCCTGTGGGCCGGTCCATACCGCCATCACCCGGCCGGCGGGATTGACATTCACCTCGGCGATGACGTTGCCCTGGTAGCTGAAGGTGACGTACCAGTACGCAGCGCCAAGTCGCCAGAAATACACCTCGTAATGCAGTGGGTGCTTGGCGCGATGCAGGCTCTGCATCGCGGGCGAGCGCTCCGCGGCAGACACTGCCTGTCCCGCCGTCGACGTGAACCCGGCCGGCTGGGTCTTCAGGGATGTGACCGACAGCACCGGCGATCCGGTCTCGGGAACGGGGGTGCGCGTGGCGGCGTGAGCGGCCGCAGGGGCGACGAGGAGGACGGCCAGGATCAACGAGATCCTGAGGGCGCGTACCGGCATGGGGTGCTTATCGGCAGCGCGCACGATCAGATCAAGGGGGCTCGAGAAGGTCCGGAACATGCGAAGGGCGGACCTGACGGCCCGCCCTCGGCAGCTTGCATATGTCTGCGACTACCAGGTACCGCCGGAGGGGCACCCGCCGGCGCTGCCGGAGCAGGCCCGGGTAACGGTGCCGGCGTTGTCGGTCAGGGTGAACGTGTCGACGCTGCTGCCCGGACCGTTCGCGACGGCGGTCAGCGTGTAGCCACCGGTGGCGGCGCCGCCGGTCACGCTCGGCGTGTTCTTGAGCGTCGGCTCGATCGAGACGAGCGGGTCGGTGCCCGTCGCGGTATTAACCGTGGCCGGGTAGTTCCCGTTGTTGTCGGTCGCGTACGTCTCCATCGCCGTCTGGGCGGTCCGGACGTTCGACTTGGCGTTCGCGTCATACGCCTTGGAGCGCTGGTTGAGGAACGCGGGAATGGCGATCGCGGCAAGGATGCCGATGATCAGGATCACGACGAGAAGTTCGATCAGGGTGAAACCCTTCTCGTCCTCGGCGCGTTGGCGCAGCTTATGAAGCATGGATCCTCCTGGATCAGTTGATTGGGTCGCGCCAGATCCCTGGGTCCCTGCCATCATGGCCCGGACAGCTTCGAGCACTCAGTGGCAGCCCGACTCCCTCAAGATTCGAGGTCCGTGGCTTTGCGTCCCACCCTCGCGGGTGGTTTGCCTTTGGCACCTAACGGCTCTGGCAGCGAACGTATCGGGCGCTCAGCCCGGAGACTTAACCCGCGTGGACGTTTTTTCTAGCCGCTGGCGTTTTCGGCGGGAGAAATCTGTGCATCCCTACCGTTAGTGAACTGCCCGGTGCCGTCGCACCATGGACATTTCACTTCGTGGGCGCTGCCGCCGAGGTTCGAAATAACGACGCCTGTGCCCCGGCACGGCGTGCACGCGGACCGATCGTGGCTCGTTTGCGGCTGTGGGCTCATCCTCGCCCAGGCTACCCGGCGCTCGACGATGACGTCCGCACCGCCACCAGCACGCCGTCGCCGACCGGAGTAACCGTGCCTGTCAGCGCGTCATGCCTCAGCACCTGCTCGTTGAAGGCGTGCGCCGCCGCGATCTGGTCCTCGCGCCATCCCCCGTCGCTGCGGCCCTCGGCCACCGTCCCCGACATCAGCACGTTGTCGACGGCGAGCACGCCGCGCGGTCCCAGCAGCGGCAACAGCAACTCGAAGTAGTTGCCGTACTGGAGCTTCACCCCGTCGATGAACGCCATGTCGAAGCTGCCCGGCTCGAGCGCGCCGAGCCCCTCGCGGGCGTCCTTTAACCGGAGGTCGGCCCGGTGGCTGAGGCCGGCGTCCTCCAGATATCCCCGGGCGGCCGCATGCCTGTCCGGATCGATCTCAAACGAGACGATCCGCCCGTCGTCGGGCAGCGCGCTCGCCAGGTACAGGGTCGACACGCCGATCGCCGTCCCCACCTCGACGATCTGCCGGGCACCCCGCGCCGCCGCCAGCACATGCAGCAGCTGCCCCGTCTCCGGCTCCACGACCGGCACGTGGTCTCGCTCGGCGTGGGCCTCCATCTCGGCGAGGACGGACGATGGAGGCGGGCGCAACGACTCCAGGTAGGCGCTGACGGCGTCGGTGACGATCACCGTCCGCACGATAGCGGCGGCGTCCGAGAACCCGCCCGGCGCCTACTGGATGTGGTTGTAGACGTCGAACAGCGGCAGGTACATCGAGACCACGATCACCCCGACGATGCCGCCGACGATTATGATCATCGCCGGCTCGAGGATCGACGTGAGCGCCTTGATCGCCGCCTCCACCTCGTCCTCGTAGAAGTCGGCGACCTTGGCCAGCATCGAGTCGAGCGCGCCGGTCTCCTCTCCGACCCCGACCATGTGGCCGACCATCGGCGGAAACACCTTGGCCTTCCCGAGCGGCTCGGAGATCGTCCCGCCTGACTTCACCGAGGTGATGACGTCCGCCATCGCCGACTCGATCACCGCGTTGCCAGCGGTCTTGCCGGTGATGTCGATCGCCTGCATGATCGGCACGCCGGCGGACACCAGCGAGGCCAGCGTCCGGGACCAGCGGGCGAGCGCCACCTTCTGGACCACGTCGCCGATCTTCATCGGGATCCGCAGACGGAAAGCGTCCCAATGCGGCCTGCCCCAGTCCGAGCGCTTGAAGTAGAGGAACGAGCCGGTGAGCAGACCCACGGTTCCGATCAGCAGATACCACTGGTGGTTGACGAGGTTCGAGAATCCGACCATGAACTGCGTCAGCGCGGGCAGCTTGCCGCCGAACTGCTTGAACACGCTGACGAACACAGGGATCAGGAACGCCACCAGGGCGAGCATCACGATCACCGCGAAGGAGATGACGAGCGTCGGGTAGATCATCGCGCCGCGGACCTGGCGGCGCAGCGACGCGTCCTTCTCGAGCTGGTCGGCGGTGCGCATCAACGACTCCTCGAGCACGCCACCGGTCTCCCCGGCCCGCACCATCGACACGTACAGCGACGAGAACGCCTTGGGGTGGCGCTCGAGCGCGTCGGACAGCAGCAGCCCGGCCTCGACGTCCTGGCGCACCGCCTGGAGCGAGTCCTTCAGCTTCTTCGATTCGGTCTGGGCCTCCAGCACGTACAGCGCGCGCAGGATTGTCATCCCCGACGAGATCATCGTGGAGAGCTGACGCGTGGCCACCGCGAGATCCTTCGGCTTGACCCGCGCGAACAGGTCGACGTTGAGCTCCTTGGAGCGGTACTTCGAGGCAATGTCGATGACGATCAGCCCGCGCTCCTTGAGCTGGTCGGCGACGGCCTGCTTGGATACGGCGTCGACCTCGCCGCGCGCGGGGAGGCCTGTGGCGTCCATCGCCTTGAAGCTGTATGTCGCCATCGTCAGGCCGCCATCCGCGACCCGCCCGGGTCGCCGAGCAGCCGACGAAGCTCCTCGACCGAATGCGCGCGCGATTCCGCCATCTTGCGCGTGATCTTGCCGGCGCGGACCAGCTGTACCAGTGACGCGTCCATGGTCTGCATGCCGTGCGCGGCACCGGTTTGGAGCACCGAGTAGATCTGGTGCGTCTTGGCCTCGCGGATCAGGTTGCGGACCGCGGGCGTCGGCACCAGGATCTCGGCGGCCACGCACCGGCTGGAGCCGTCTGAAGTTGGCAGCAGGGTCTGGGTCATGATCCCCTGGAGCGCCACCGCGAGCTGCGCGCGCACCTGCCCCTGCTGACCAGGCGGGAACACGTCGATGATGCGGTCGATCGTCTGCGGTGCGTCCTGGGTGTGCAGCGTGGCGAACACGAGGTGCCCGGTTTCCGCCGCAGTGATCGCGGTTCCGATCGTCTCGAGGTCGCGCATCTCGCCGACGAGAATCACGTCGGGGTCCTGACGCAGCGCAGCCTTGAGCGCGTCGGCGAAGCTCATCGCGTCCGATCCGAGCTCGCGCTGGTTGACGATGCACTTCTTGTGCTGGTGCAGGAACTCGATCGGGTCCTCCACCGTCATGATGTGCTCCTCACGGCTGGCGTTGATCACGTCGATGAGCGACGCCAGCGTGGTCGACTTGCCCGAGCCGGTAGGCCCGGTGACCAGGACCAGGCCGCGGGCGCGGTTGGCGAACTCAGCCACCGCGGGGGGCAAGCCGAGCTGCTCGAGCGGCGTGATCTCGAACGGGATCAGGCGGAACGCCGCGCCCAGCGAGGACCGCTGGAAGTAGGTATTGACGCGGAATCGGGCCGCGCCGGGGATCTGGTAGGCGAAGTCCAGCTGCCAGTTGTTCTCGAGCTTCTGGCGCTGGGCGTTCGAGAGGATCGAGTAGATGATCTCGCGGGTATCGGTGGGCGTGAGCTCCGGGTACCCCTCGAGCGCCGTGAGCCGGCCACGCTGGCGGACCATCGGCGGCGCTCCGGCAGTGAGATGGAGGTCCGAGGCGCGCCGGCTGACGACCTCAAGCAGCACCTCGGCGAAGTCAATCTGCATGGTGAGAGTCTCCGTTCCGGGCGATCGGCATCACCGCCCGTATCGGCAGCTCACCCCGATCCCGTTACGCGGGCGACCTCAGCCATGGACGTCAGGCCAGCCTTGACCTTCTCGAGGCCGTCCTCGCGCAGCCGGCGCATCCCCTCGCGCTGGGCGACCTGGGTGATCTGTGCCGCCGAGCCTCGCTCGAGCGTGAGCGCGCGGATCTCATCGGAGATCAGCATGACCTCGTAGAGCCCGATGCGCCCGCGGTATCCCATGCCCCCGCAGCGCACGCAACCCACCGGCTCGTAGGCCTCGAGGTCGAACTGCGCGGCGTATCCGTGGTCTCGCAAGACCTCGGCGGGCACGATCATGCGCCGCTTGCAGTGCGCGCACAGCGTCCGCGTCAGGCGCTGAGCCACCACGCACTCGATCGCCGAGGCCACCAGGAACGGCTCGATCCCCATCTCGATCAGCCGCGTGATCGCCGACGGGGCATCGTTGGTGTGCAGGGTCGAGAGCACCATGTGGCCGGTGAGCGCACCCTCCACGGCGATCTGCGCGGTTTCCCGGTCGCGGATCTCACCCACCATCAGGATGTCCGGGTCGGCGCGCATCATCGAGCGCAGGCCAGTGGCAAAGGACAGCCCGGCCCTGTTGTTGACCTGGACCTGCGTGATCCCCTGAAGCTGATACTCAACGGGGTCCTCGATCGTGATGATGTTCTTCTCCGGAGTGTTGAGCTCCAGGAGCGCCCCGTAGAGCGTGGTCGACTTACCCGATCCGGTCGGCCCCGTGACCAGGACCGCCCCGTGGGCGCGGTTGAAGGACTGGCGGAAGCGGCCGAGCTCGTGATCCTGCAAGCCGAGCTTCGCCAGCTCGAGCTGCACGCTCGACTTGTCCAGGATGCGCAGAACCACCGATTCGCCGTTGACGCTCGGGATCGTGACCACGCGGACGTCGACGTGGCGGCCCTCCACCGTCAACCCGACGCGGCCGTCCTGGGGGACGCGGCGCTCGGAGATGTCGAGGTCGCTCATGATCTTGATGCGCGAGACGACCCCGGGGACCATCCGCTTGGGCACCTTGGTCTCGTCGTGCAGCACGCCGTCGATCCGCATCCGCACCCGCATCTCGCGCCCCGCGCGGCCCTGCTCGTCGGGCTGGGGCTCGAAGTGGATATCGGAAGCGCCCCGCTCGGCCGCCTGGGCGATGATCGAGTGCACCAGCTTGATCACCGGCGCGTCGTCGGCCGACTCGCGCAGGTCGACGATCTCGACCGGGGCCGCGCTGTCGGCGTCTTCCTCGACCGCCTCCTGGACTGCGTCCTCAAAGCGGTTCATCCGGGCGATCAGCCCGGCGATGTCGTCGGCCGAGGCCACCGCCACCTTGACGTCGAGGCGGGTCATCATCGCGATGTCGTCGACTGCGAGCACGTTCGCCGGATCGGACATCGCCACCAGCAGCGTGTGATCGTCGACATAGCCCACCGGGACCGCCCCGTAGCGCTTGGCGGCGGACACGCTCAGCAGGTTGGCGGCTGCCATGTCGATCCTGTAGATGCCGAGGTCGAGGTGGTCGAGGCCGTGGCGCTCGGCGATCGCCTGCGACAGCTGCTCGGGGGTGATGGCGCGCTCGTCGAGCAGCAGTCGCTCGGGCGGGACCCCCTTGAGCCGGGCCGCCTCGAGGGCGTGCTGGACGCGTTCGTGATCGGCGAATCCGAGCTCAACGATGACGTCGGTGAGAAACCGCCCCGAACGCCCAGGATGGCGCGGCTTGGTGATGCCGGTGGCGGCCTCCCGCGCCGCCTCGGCGGCCGCCTCGGCGCTGACCGCTCGCAGGTACGGCTGGTCGGTCATCGGCGTCTCACCGCCGCCCGCATGATCGCGCGCGGCGCCGGTCGGTCGGTGAACCGCTCGAAGCTCAGCGCACCCTGGCCGACGAGCAGCTCGAGCCCGTCGACCACTGGGACATCTCGTGCTCGCGCGGCGTGCGCGAGTGCCGTCTCCTGGTCGCTGTACACGAAATCAACCACACATGCAAAGGTCTCTAAGTCATCGGCCGCCACCGGAAGTCCCTTGAACGGCGCCTCCGCAGGGTCCAAGCCACTGGACGTGCAGTTGACGAGCAGATCGGCGGGGGCGGGCCGCTGTACGGCGGCGCCGCCGAGATCCGCAGTTAGCTGTAGCGCCCGCTGCAGCGTGCGGTTCCACACGCGGACCTCGCGCGCGCCGGCGTCGAGCAGCGCCCACACCGCGGCGCGAGCGCTCCCCCCCGCACCGAGGACCAGCGCGGTTCGGTTCTCGATCGGGACCGGGAGGGCCTCGATCAACGCCGCGGCGTCGGTGTTGTCTGCCTCGATCCCGTTTTCGGCGTCGAAGATGAGCGTGTTCGCGGCTCCGATCGCCCGGGCGCGCGGGGTCGCCGTATTCGCCAGCTTGAGGGCGCGTTCCTTGTGCGGGATCGTCACGTTGGCCCCCCGGAATCCGGCGCCGGGCAGCGCCCGGACCGTCTCGCCGAACAGCTCGGGCGGCACCGGTAGGAGCTGATAGCGCCAATCGACCAGGCCGACGGCCTGAAGCGCCGCATTCTGCATCGCCGGCGAGCGGCTGTGGGCCACCGGCCAGCCAAGCACCCCGAGACGGATCACGTTCAACAGTGAGTGGGAGAACGGCCGCCATTGCGAGCGCGTGCGGCCTGGTACTGCGCGGACAGCCGCTGGAATTGCGCATAGTTCGACGCGAACGCGGACGCGCCATTGCCGCACGGCTTGGCCACGAAGTAGAGGTAGTTCGTGCGCGAGGGATGGGCCGCAGCCTCGATCGCCGCGAGCCCCGGATTGTTGATCGGCCCGAGCGGCAGGCCCGGGTGGACGCGCGTGTTGTACGGCGACGGATCGTGCAGCTGGGACTGCGTCAACGGGCTCGTGTAGTTGCCGGTCGCGTACCGGGTCGTGGCGTCGATCCCAAGCAGCATGTGGTCGTGGAGCCGGTTGTAGATGACGGACGCGATCAGCGGCATGTCATGCGTGGTCTGGGCTTCTCCCTGGACCATCGACGCGATCGTCAGCACGTCGAAGGGGGTCAGGTGCTTCGACTTCGCGTATGAGAAGTCGACCCGCAGGAACCTCTGCCTGAACGTCCTCAGCTGATCGGACACGAGATCGCCGACCTTGATCGGGTCCCGGAGCTGGTAGGTCGATGGGAACAGGAAGCCCTCGAGCGACGGGAGCGACCGTGGTGCACCGAAGGCGACGGGGTTGAGCAGCGGCGAGCGGCGGGTCGCGGCCAGATAGCTGCCCTTGATGTGCTGCGAGCGCAGGAGCGCGTCGATCTGCCGCCGGGTGCGGCCCTCGGTGATGGTGAGCTCACTGGTCTTCGCGGCCTTCGGGGGCTTGGTCAGCTGGTCGAGGACGCCGCTGTAGGGCATGTCGAGCTTCATCACGTACGCCCCCGAGCGCAGATCGCTGCGATCGCTACCGATCGTCGCGCGGACGTTGAAGAAGAAGCTCGACGAGATCACGCCGTCGCGCTCAAGGATGTCGCCGATCTGCTTGGCGCCCGAGTGGGGCGGAATCGTCACCCGGACGGTGCCGTGTCCCGACCCGTGGAACGGCTGGAACAGCTCGATGAAGAACCAGATCACCGCCGCCGCGAGGAGCATCACGGCCAGCACGAACGCGCGCCCGAGCCATTTGCGCCAGCGCCTTTGTCGCTTGAGCGGCTTTCGCTTCTTGCGCTTCGGCTTGGCCCGCTTCGTCCCCGATTCACGAGCCGGGAGTCTCGACACGCGCCGCGTGCCGACCGGCAGATCGTCGTCGTCGGCATCCTGTTCGTCGAACTCCGGAAGGTCGCCATCGGTGGGCGCAAGCTCAGGCTCAGGCTCTCCGGACACGCTCTGCGTGTCGACGCTGCCGGTTCGTCCGGCGCGGCGCCGCTCGCGCTCGAGCCGCGCCGCCTCGCGCTCGGCGTCGCTGCGCTCGCTCACGCCTCGCTCCGCAACGGGCCGTCGTGGGCGGCCAGCCAGCTTTCCAGCAGGTGCGCGGCGGCGCGCGAGTCCTCACTGGCGCGGCCACCGTGGCGCTCGGCGAGCCGGGTGGTGAAGCGCTCGTCGTAGAGCTCGACGGGGACGTTCAGCCTGCTCTGCAGCTCCGCGGCGAACTCCCTCGTCTCGGCGGTCTGCGCGGTGTCGCCGCCAGACAGCGATAGTGGCAGTCCGACCACCACCCGCTCGGCACCGACCTCGTTCACGAGCGCGCGGAGCCGGCCGAGGCCGCGCCTGGATCGTGGAGAAAGAACAGGTTCGAGCGGGGTGGCAAGCACGCCGGTGGGATCGCTCGCGGCGCAACCGCAGCGCGCGCTGCCGTAGTCGAGCGCGAGCACCCGCACCTTATCGAGTCAGTGCCGACTCGATCGCTCGGCGGGCCGCGTCGATCGCCTCGGGAAGCTTGGCCGGGTCGCGGCCCCCTGCACGAGCCAGCGTGTCCCGACCTCCACCGCCGCCTCCGACCTCGGCCGCGGCGAGCTTGATGACCTCCCCAGCGCGGACGCCCCGCTCGACGAGCGCCGGCGCCACGCTGGCCACCAGATCGACGCGGCTCTCGCCGGCCGACCCGAGCACGATCACGGCATCTCCGAGCTTCGCCTTCAGCTTGTCGGTGAGCTGCAGCAGCACCTGGGCGTCATCGACACCGTCGACCGCGGCCGTCAGCACGTTCGCGCCGTCGATATTGGTCGCGGCGGCAGCCAGCGCGTCGACGTCAACAGCGCCGTTGGCTGCTCCTGCGCCCTGGCGCTTGGCCCGCTCGAGCTCGCGAGCGCGGCGCTGTAGCTCTTCAGTGGCTTCGGACACGTTCATCGGCACGACGCGCAGCACCGACGCCGCCCGTTCCAGTTCGGCATCGTGAGCGCGCAGCAGATGCACCGCCGCGGGTCCGGTCAACGCTTCGATGCGTCGCACGTTGGCCGCGCTCGAGTTCTCGCCGGTGATCTTGAACAGCCCGATCTCCGACGTGGTGTGGACGTGCGTACCGCCGCACAACTCGCGCGAGAACGATCCGTCGCCCACCTCGACCATCCGCACGACGTCCCCGTACTTCTCGCCGAACAGCGCCATCGCCCCGAGGCGCTTCGCCTCGGTGAGCGTCGTCGTCAGCGCGCGCACAGGCTGGCTCTCCAGGATCCACTCATTGACCTGGTTCTCGATGTCGCGGAGCTCCTCGGCGGCGACCGCGGACGAGTGGGTGAAGTCGAAGCGAAGCTTGTCCGGGCCGACGTACGAGCCCGCCTGGTGCACATGGGCCCCGAGCCGCCGCCGCAGCGCGGCATGCAGCAGATGGGTGGCGGTGTGGTTGCACTCGGTGGCATGGCGCGCGGAGCGGTCGACGTGGGCGTGGACCCGCTCCCCCGGCTCGAGCTGCCCGCGTTCCGGAACGACCGCGACGACCTGGTCGTCGCCGAGGCGCAGGACGTCCTCGACGCGCGCGCGGCAGTCGCCGTCGGCGCACTCGAGGAATCCGGAATCCGCCACCTGGCCGCCGCCGGTGGCATAGAACGGCGACTCGAGCAGCTTCACCAGCACGCGACCGTTGTCGCGCTCGACGGCCCCTACGGTGGTCTCGCTGTCGGTGGCGGAATAACCCACGAAATCGGTGTTGAAGCCAGAGGTGCCGCTGAACGCCATGGCCCGCTCGCGCAATTCGTCGCGGCCGCGATCGAGTCCGGTGTTCGCGCGGGACCGGTCGCGCTGCTCGGTCATCAGTGCCTCGAAGCCGGCCTCGTCGACGCCCAGGTCGTGCTCGGCGACGATCTCGAGCGTGAGGTCGATCGGAAATCCATAGGTGTCGTGGAGACGGAACGCGTCCTCGCCGCTGATCCCCTCGGCACCGGCCTCCTGGGCGTGCGCGATCAGCTCGTCGAGCAAGCGGCTGCCCTGCTCGAGCGTGCGCCCGAAGTTTTCCTCCTCGGAGGAGAGCCACTTGTCGATCGTGCCCCGATGCTCGTGGAGCTGACCGTACTCGGAGCCCATCAGCTCGATGACGATCTTCGAATACCGGTTCAGAAACCCTCGGTCGAGCTCGAGCTGACGGCCAACCAAGATCGCCCGGCGCATGATCCGGCGCAGGACATAGCCGCGGTCCTCGTTGCTGGGGACCACGCCGTCGGCGATCAGGAACGTCATCGACCGGCTGTGGTCCGCCAGGATCCGCAGCGCGCGGTCGGTCGAGTAGTCCTGCTCGTAGCGCCGCCCGGAGAGCTCCTCGCCGAGCGCGATCAGCGGCGCGAACTGGTCGGTCTCGAAGACGGTCTCCTTGCCCTGCTTGATCAGCGCCAGCCGGTTCAGGCCAAGCCCGGTGTCGATGTTCCGCGCCGGCAGCGGCGTCAGCACGTTGACCGGGTCCTGGTCGAGCTGCATGAACACGAGGTTCCAGTACTCGAGGAACCGCTCGTTCTCGCCGCCGGGGAGGTCGTCGGCCTTGCCGTGGGCCAAACCACGGTCCAGGTACAGCTCTGAGCACGGCCCGCAGGGCCCGGTCGGTCCGACCTGCCAGAAGTTCTCCGAGCGAGGGCACTCGACGATGCGCTCGCGGGGCACGCCGACCTCGAGCCAGGCCTCGATCGCCTCCTCGTCCGGTCCGAGCCCCAGCTCCTCGTCGCCGCCGAACACCGTGATCCAGATATCCCGCTCTGGGAACCCGAACCCCTCGCGGGACAGGTCCCAGGCGAACCGTACGGCCTCGCGCTTGAAGTAATCGCCGAACGAGAAGTTCCCGAGCATCTCGAAGAACGTGAGGTGCCGCGTGGTCGTGCCGATGATCTCGATGTCCGCCGTCCGGAACGTGGTCTGGCACGTCGTCACGCGCGGGTGCGGAGGTCGCTCGGTGCCCGCGAAGTAGGGCTTGAGCGGGTGCATGCCCGCGATCGTGAACAGTGCCGAGGGATCGTGCTCGGCAGGGATCAGCGACGCCGAGGGCAGACGGCGGTGGTCGCGCTCCTCGAAGAACTCGAGGAAGGTGCTGCGGATCTCGTCAGAGGTCATCGGCCTTGCAGTGTAGGTATCACCTCAGGTAGGCGATCGACGTGCGGTAGCCCGTGTAGCCGTGGTAGTGACCATGGAGCCAGAGCAGGCTGATCGGCCCACCATTCTGACCGCGGGGGACGACGGGACGGACGTCGTCAGCGCCGGAGCTGCGGGCAAGCGTCGTGTAGCGCCAAGCGGCGCCCCCGTCGCTCGTGGTCCAGCGCTCGATCTCGAAGGAGCCGTGGACCTTGCGCGACATGTAGACGACCGATGGGTCGTTGTGGTCGAGGACCAGCCCCGCGGAGTACTGCTTCTCGATCGTGTGCGGGCTGATCGTCGGGCCGCCGACCGCGATCCGGTGGGAAATCCAGCGACGCCCGCTCCAGGTCGCGTACCAATAGAGGTGGCGCTGTGGCGAGGGGAAGGTGGCATACACGATCACCGGACGGCCGCTGTCGTAGGCCACGTCCCACACCCACGCGCGGACGCCCGTCTTCTGCGCGTCGTAGACCATGTCGGCCTGGCGGGGGGCGATCGGCGCTCGGCTGAGCGGCGCGATCAGGCGCCCGCCGGCGGACCACAGGGCCCCGTCTCGGATCGCCGCGTAGTAGATGCTGGTCACCGCGCCCCGGGGGTGACCGTTCGTGAACGCGAGCGCGATCGTGTTGCTGCCATTGGAGTCGACCTTCACGTAGGGCCGCTCGCTTGGGACGGCGATCAGACGGTGCGCCGCGCTCCACGTGCCGGTCCGCGTCCGCGTCGCGTAGTCCGCGCTCCAGTCGCCGCCGCGCCAGAACAGATACAGGGTGTCGTTCTCGGCGCTCAGCATCTCCGGATTCGGATATGTGAAGCCGGTCGGGCCGGGCAGCACGTCGGCGATGCGGCGGGTCGGTCCCCACGAGTGGATGTCGAAGGGGCGCCGGCTCGTGCGGTAGTTCATCGCCGGCCCGCTGTGGCCCGACCAGAACACGGTCAGCCGCCCGTCTGGCTCGAGCTGGATCGATGGGCTGCCGTGATCGTCGACCGCGAGCTTGCCGAGCACATGGGTGCGCAGCGTGTGCCGAGGACCGGCGTACTCGCCGATCGTGATGCGGCCGTGCCAGTCGATCCAGCCCACGAACGTCTCGCCGCGCGCATCGCCGACACTGACCGCGCGCGGATCTCCGAACCAGCACCATGACCCGTGGTCCGGCGTCGTGACCTCTGTCACCCGGATCGGCGTCGCGACCCGCCGCACCGACACGTTCGTGACGTATTCGGGCGCAAGAGCCTGCTCTGCGCGCACCGCCGGCTTCGTGCGGCGGGCCGTGCCGCTCGTGGCCCAGATCACGGCGATGGCAATGAGCACCGCGACGGCCGCTCCGGCCGCGAGCCACCGCCCGCGAGGCCTCATGAGCGAGCGATCGTGCCCCAGCCGACGACGAGCTCGCCGTCCATCAGGCACGCGAGCTGGCCCGGGGCAGCACCGTCGACCTGGCGTCCGAGCTCGAGCTCCAGCGCTTGGTGGCGCCCGGCCGCTGGGTCGCCGAGCACGCGCGCCGCGAGCGGCGTCGAGCGATAACGAAGCTTGACCCGGTCCACGCGCGCGCCGTCGCGGTGCAGCCGCGCGGCACGGACGGCGACCCGGCTGGTGCGCAGCTGCTCGCGCGGGCCGACGATCACGCGGTTGGTGGCGGCGTCCTTGTCGAGCACGTACAGCGGCTCCTGGGTGGCGAGGCCGATCCCGCGACGCTGACCCACGGTGAAGCGATGCTGGCCGCGATGGCGGGCGAGCGGCCGGCCCTCGCGGTCGACGATGTCGCCCGGTCGGTCGCCGATGCCGCCGTGCCGTTCGAGGAAGCGCGCGCGGTCTGTGCCGGCGAGGAAGCACAGGTCCTGCGAGTCGGCCTTGCTCGCCACCGGCAGCCCGGCCTCGGCGGCGAGCGCTCGCACCTCTGGCTTGGTCAAGTCGCCGAGCGGGAACCGGAGGCGACGCAGCGAGCTCGGCTTCAGCGCGGCGAGCATGTAGGTCTGGTCCTTCGCGCGGTCTGCCGCGATCCGCAGCAGCGGTCCGGCCTCGTCATCGCTCTCTGCCACGCGGGCGTAGTGCCCGGTGGCGAGCGTGGCGCAGCCGAGCCGGTCGGCCAGCGCCAGCATGGCGTCGAGGCGAACGTGGCCGTTGCAGCCCACGCACGGGTTCGGCGTTTCGCCGCCGACGTAGCCGGCGATGAACGGCTCGACCACGCCCGCGCGGAACTCATCGCGCAGGTCGATCGTGAAGTGGGGCAGCCCGATCGAGTGGGCGAGGGCGCGGGCCTGGGCGACTGCGGTCGAGGAGCAGCAGCTGCGCTCGGCGTCGTTCTCGCGGTCGGACCACAGCTCGAGCGTCACCGCCACCGCCTCGGCCTCGCGGGTGGCGAGGAGCGCCGCCACGGAGCTGTCGACGCCACCGCTCATCGCGATCAGCGTTCGCGTTCGGCCGTCGTCCGGCGGAGCGAGGGCGGCACGGTCGCGGGCGGCGGCCCCGAGCGCGCGATGCAGCGCGTCGGCCGCCAACTCGGCGGCATGAAGCTTGCCCGGACTGAGCCCGCCCAGCTCCTCGGCGATCTGAGCGCTCCCGATCCGGGCGGCGTCCAACAACGGGGCCCCGCGCACGAGCGTGACCGCAGCACTTCCGGCGGCGGTGGCCGCGCCGCAGCCCTCGGCGTCGAAGCCTGCGTCCGCGACGAGGGCGCCGCGGAGCTCGATCGAGAAGCGAATCGAGTCGCAGCACGAGCCACCGTCCGCGAACACGCTGTAGCCGTCCCGCGGGGTGTGGCCCCGCCCCTGCGGCGAGGTCAGATGGTGCTCGAACGCGGCCAGATCCATTCCTGGCCGAGGATATCCCCCGATTGGCGGACGTCCGGCTACTTGGCCGCGAGCACAGCGTTCAGGCGCTGGGAGATCGAAAATCCGTCGGCGAACCCGACCAGCATCGTGGCCTGCCCCTGACGATCGATCAGCACGAGTGTCGGCGACTCGGTCACCGGCACCTGCTGGGTGATAACCGGGTACCGGGTCAACTCGGCGATCGGGACCGTCAGCTTGACCACCCGGCCGCCGTGCGTCGAGATAGAGGCGAGCTCGTGCTTGACCGCCTGGTCGTCGGTGGCCGCGGGGTTGTAGAACAGCGCGGCCACCACCTTGTGGCGATTAAGGGCGGACACCACGGTGTCGGCGCGCTTTTGGGTGGCGTGTGAGGCGTTGGCGACCTTCACCCCGACCTGGTTCCAGGCTTTTGCCACCGCCTTAGTCGTCGAGGTGGTCGCAGGCTTCGTCGTCGCAGGGGTGGTCGCGGTGGTGCTCGTGGTGGTGCTCGTGGTCGGCGGGAGGTGTGCCGGCGCACTGGCCAAGGTGTGGGTCTGCGCCGAGGCCGCTCCGCCGCCTCCCTGAGCGGCGCCGGCGCGGTTGGCGGTCGTGACCGCCTGGTGCGCCTTGGTCACATCCGATTGCAGTGCGGACGGACTCGACGACGACGAGGAGCTGCCGCTCGCGCCGGACGGCTTGGGCTTGAGCAGCGTGAACCACAGCCCGGCAATCGCCAGCGTGGCGACGAGCAGCGCCATCATCGGTCGAGAGATCTGATCCACCACTGCCATCTTCGGCAGCACCGCCTTTTGACATGAGAACGGCCGGGGCCCCCGGACCGACGTTCAGCCGTTCAACAGGCGCAGGCCGAGCTCGCGCAGCTGCGCGGGATCGACGGGAGCGGGCGCTCCGGTGAGGGGATCGGCGCCACTGGCGGCCTTCGGGAACGCGATCGATTCGCGGATCGAATCCGCACCCGCGAGCAGCGTCACGATGCGGTCGATGCCCATCGCGATCCCGCCATGTGGCGGGGCCCCGTAACGGAGCGCATCGAGCAGGAAACCGAACCGCGCCTGGGCCTCCTCCGGGCCGATTCCGAGCAGCTCGAACACCCGCTCCTGGACGTCCCGCTGGTGGATACGAATCGACCCGCCGGCGATCTCGGAGCCGTCGAGCACCAGGTCGTAGGCGCGGGAGGTCAGGTTGCCGGGATCACCGAGGTCTCCGAGCGGCGCCGTGAACGGGTGGTGTGCGGCGTCCCATCGCTGGCCCTCCTCGTCCCAGAAGAAGGCGGGGAACTCGACCACCCACAGGATGTCGTGGCGGTCCGCGGGAATCAGATCGAAGCGGCGGGCGATCTCCATCCGCAGAGCGCTCAGCGCCTGCCCCGCGGTGGTCAGCGTGTCGGCGACGATCAGCAGCAGGTCACCGGCTCTCGCTTCGAGCCGGCGGTTGACGTCGGCGAGCTCGTCCGCGGTCAGGAACTTTGCGATCGGACTGCGCCAGCCGCGGTCCTCCTGCACGAACGCCCACACCAGTCCCTTTGCCCCGTGCTGCTTGGCCAGGTCGGTCAGGGCGTCGAGCTCTGATCGCGGCAGCTCGCGCTGGCCGGCGTTGATCCCGCGGACCACGCCGCCGGACGCGAGCGCGCCGGAGAACACCTTGAATTCCGACTTGGCCAGCGGCTCGCCGAGATCCTTCAGCTCGAGCCCGAAGCGCGTGTCGGGCCGATCGATTCCGTAGCGCGAGACCGCCTCGGCGAACGTCATCCGCGGCCACGGCGGCGCCGCCGCCTCGAACCCCTCGCGCTCGAAGATCGCGCCCAGGACCGCCTCCATCGTGCCGATCACATCGTCCTCGTCCACGAACGACATCTCGACGTCGAGCTGGGTGAACTCCGGCTGGCGATCGGCTCGCGAGTCCTCGTCGCGGAAGCAACGGGCGATCTGGTAGTAGCGCTCGAAGCCGGCCACCATCAACAGCTGCTTGAACAGCTGGGGGGACTGCGGCAGCGCGAAGAACGACCCGGGAGCCGTGCGCGCGGGCACGAGATAGTCGCGCGCGCCCTCCGGCGTCGAGCGAGTCATGTACGGGGTCTCGATCTCGAGGAAGTCGCACTCGTTCAGAACCTCGCGCATCGTCGTGATCATCCGGTGGCGCAGCGCCAGGTTGCGCTGCATCGGCGTGCGCCGCAGGTCGAGCGCGCGGTGCTTGAGCCGCAGCGCCTCGTCCACCTGGATCTCCTCGTCAAGCGGGAACGGTGGCGTGTCGGCATCGGCGAGCAGCGTCGCCTCGGTGACGCTCAGCTCGATCTCCCCGGTGAGGAGGTTCGGGTTGACGTTCTCGGGATCCCGGCGGGCCACGGTCCCGGTCGCCGTGATCACGTCCTCCGAGCGCAGGCCGTGCGCAATCTGGTGCGCTTCGCCCGCGGTCTCGGGGTGGAACACGAGCTGCACGATCCCCGACCGGTCACGCAGGTCGATGAAGATCAGCCCGCCGTGGTCGCGGCGGCGGTGCACCCAGCCCGCGACCTGCGCCCGCGTGTCGGCGCGCTCGGCGGTCAGCTGTCCGGCCCAGGAGTCGCGATAGTCGTTGGGGCGCGGCGCGTGCTTCACGACAACCTGCTTCCCCGCAGGATCGTGGGGATCACGCTCGTCACGTCGAGTTCGCGTTGCTCGCCGGACTGCATGTCTCTGAGGCTGGCCTGGCCGTCCCCGCCGACGATCGCCACGTAGCGAGCGCCCAGCCGATCAGCCTGCTTGAGCTGGCCCTTGAGCGAGCGTCCGGCCAGCTCAAGCTGGGCCTGCAAGCCGGCGCGGCGTGCCTGGAGGGCCAGTGAGAACGCGGTCTCCGCAGCCGCCGCGGGCGGCTCGGTGTGGGCGACGAACAGGTCGACCAGCTCAGGCGCGATCGGAATGTCGCTCGCCGCCAGGAGCATCCGCTCGACGCCGGCCGCCCAGCCGGATGCGGGCGTGGCCGGCCCCTCCAGTTCCTCCATCAGCCGGTCGTAACGGCCCCCGCCGGCGACCCCGGATTGGGCGCCGAGGGCATCGCTCGAGAACTCGAACAGGGTCCGCGTGTAGTAGTCGAGACCGCGCACGAGCGTCGGGTCGAGCTCGTAGCGTAATCCGGCCCTGTCGAGAAGCCCCCGCACCTCG
>DASXOS010000073.1:0-4974 GCA_036494115.1 Solirubrobacteraceae bacterium
CGGCGGCGGGCGGTGCCGGCAACGACACGCTCACCGGCGGCGGCGCATCCGAGACGTTCCTCGGCGGCTCTGGCAACGACACGATCACCGCGGGCGGCGGACTCGACGTCGTCTCCGGCGACGACGGTGACGACCAGGTGAACATCCGCGACAACACGGCGGACGTCGCGACCGGCGGTGCCGGTAACGACTCGGTCGTGGCAGATGCCGCGGGCGTCGACGTGATCGACGGCTTCGAGAACGTCGACCAGACGCAGGTCGTGGCGCCCGCCGCGCCTCCGGCCATCGACAACACAACCCGCCCGGTGCGCATCGCCGGCGGCACCCTGCACGTGAGCAAGGGCCACGTGTCCGTGCGCGTCAGCTGCCCGGCGAACTCGTCAGGCAACTGCACCGGCTCGCTCGCGCTGCTCACCGCCCGGCATGTCCGGATCGGCGGGCTGAGCGTGGTGCTGCAGCTCGGCAGCGCGCGCTACGACGTCGCCGCCGGCACGACGGCGACCGTGCGCGTGAAGGTCGCGCGCGGCATCGAGCGCCTGGCGGACCGCAAGGGCCGCGTGGCGGTCGTGGCCGTCGCCTCGACGGGCGACTCCGGCCGCATCGCCTCGAGCTCGGCGCGGGCCACGCTCGCGCTCAGCCGGACCCACTCGAGCCGCGCCCACGGGCGCCGCTAGGGAGGCACTCCTGGGGACCAGGACTGGAGCGGCTCCGTCCCGATTCGGGGCGGAGCCGCTCCGTTTGCCTCGGGGGCGCGCTCTCTCGCGCGAAGCGGCGCATACTGAAGGGCGTAACGCACGGGCCGGCTCAGGGGACCCGACAACCGAGCCCGTGAACCAAGGAGGACCGCAGACATGAGCCAGACGAAGGCCGAGACCAGCCAGACGCGAGGCCAGGTGCGCACGGAGAAGGGCGCGAAGCGGGTGCGCGCGTATCTGGGTGGCGAGCTCGTGGTCGACACGACACAGCCGGTGCTGGTCTGGGAGAAGCCCTTCTACCCCGCCTACTACTTCCCGCTCGTCGACGTCCGCCTCGAACTGCTCGAGGCCGACGGCGGCAGCGTCCACTCGCCCAGCCGGGGCGACGCCACCACCTACACCGTGAGGGCCGGCGGCAAGGAGGCGCCCGCGGGGGCGCTGCGCTACGAGGACTCGCCGCTCGAGGAGCTGCGCGAGCTGATCCGGTTCGAGTGGGACGCGATGGATGCCTGGTTCGAGGAGGACGAAGAGGTGTTCACCCACCCGCGCAACCCGTATACGCGCGTGGACATCCTGCCGAGCTCGCGGCACGTGCGGGTGGAGTTGGACGGCGAGACGATCGCCGAATCCACGAGCCCGCGGCTGCTGTTCGAGACCGGGCTGCCCGTGCGCTACTACCTGCCGAAGACGCACGTGCGCATGGATCTGCTCGAGCACACCGATACCACGAGCCACTGCCCCTACAAGGGCGAGGCCGAGTGGTGGTCGGTACGCGTCGGCGACACGCTGCACGAGGATCTGGCGTGGGCCTACCCGACGACACTGCCGGAGAGCCAGAAGATCGCCGGCCTGGTCGCCTTCTACGACGAGAAGGTGGACGTGTACGTCAACGGCGTGCTGCAGGAGCGCCCGCGCTCGCGCTTCGCGTAACTGAAAGCATTCGCTGAAATCCCCCGAGGCGCGAGGACTCGCGTCGCAACAGGAGGTTCCAGATGATCGTGATGTTCTCCGCCCGTCGCCTGAAGCCGGGCGCGTGGGATCAGTTCCGCCAGGCCTGGGAGCCGCAGGGCGACAAGCCGCCGGGCTTCCAGCGCGCCTACCACGCCCGCAACATCCGCGACGAGGACGAGGTGATCTCGTTCGGCCTCTTCGACATGACGATCGACGACTACCACCGCTGGCGCGGCGAGGCCGAGTCCGAGGAGAACCAGCGCGTCGATCACCTGTCCGCGTTCGTGGAGAACGACCACGTGTCGGGCGTGTACGAGGTGGTCGAGGAGGTCACCGAGTAGCGCGCCGTTGCCCGCTGTGCCTGAGACGCTGCTCGCCGACGTGGTCAGCGCCTCGCGCGCCGTCGCCGACACGAGCTCGCGCTCGCAGAAGGTGGCCGTGCTCAGCGAGCTGCTGCGCCGCCTCGACCCAAGCGAGGTGGCGGCAGCAGTCGGCTTCCTGAGCGGCGTGCCGCGCCAGGGACGGGTGGGCGTCGGCTACTCGACGATCTACCGGATCGACGTCCCGCCCGCCCCCGAGCCCGGCCTGACGATCGGGGACGTGGATCGCGCGATCGCCGAGGTCGAGGGGATCACCGGCAGCGGCTCGGCGGCGGAGCGCCAGCGCGTGCTCGGCGATCTCCTGGCGCGAGCCACCGAGCCGGAGGCCGAATTCCTCAGGCAGCTCTTGACCGGCGGCCTGCGCCAAGGGGCGCTCGCCGGCCTGATGGCGGACGCGGTGGCGAAGGCGGCGGGCGTGCCCGCCCCGCTGGCGCGCCGGGCGCTGATGCTGTCGGGCGATCTCAGCCGCACGGCCGAGATTGCGATCGGCGAGGGCGAGGAGGGGCTGCGCGCGGTCGGCTTCGAGCTGTTCCGCCCGATCCTCCCCATGCTCGCGTCCACCGCCGCGAGCGCGCCCGAGGCGGTGGCGAGCTTCGAGCGCGCGTCGGTGGAGTGGAAGCTCGACGGGATCCGCATCCAGATCCACCGCCGCGGTGACGAGATCCGCATCTACACGCGCAATCTCAACGAGATCACGGACACGCTGCCGGGCATCGTCGCCGCCGTGGGCGAGCTGCCGGTGAGCCAGGCCGTGTTCGACGGCGAGGCGCTCTGGATGCGCGAGCAGGGTCCCGCGCCGTTCCAGGAGACGGTCTCGCGAATCGACGCCGAGGCGCCGCCGGAGGGGATCGTGACCTTCCTGTTCGACATCCTCCACCTCGACGGCGAGGACCTGCTCGACACCCCGCTCACCGAGCGCGCGGAGCGGCTCGATGCTGTGGCCGCCAACCTGCGCATCCCAAGCCGGCTCACCTCGGACCCCGACGACGCTCAGCGCATGTTCGACGAGGCGCTGGCCGCCGGCCACGAGGGCGTAGTGGTCAAGGACGCGGCGTCGCTCTATTCGGCCGGGCGCCGCGGCAAGGCGTGGCTCAAGGTCAAGCCGGTCCGCACCTATGACCTCGTGGTGCTGGGTGCCGAGTGGGGCCACGGGCGCCGCCGCGGCTGGCTCTCGAACCTGCATCTCGGGGCGCGCGATCCGCAGACCGGCGAGTTCGTGATGGTCGGCAAGACCTTCAAGGGCCTCACCGACGAGCTGCTCGAGTGGCAGACCAAGGAGCTGCTCGCGCGCGAGGCCCGCCGCGAGGGCATCGCTGTATTCGTGCGCCCGGAGCTCGTCGTGGAGATCGCCCTCGACGGCGTCCAGTCCTCCACCCGCTACCCGGGCGGGGTGGCGCTCCGCTTCGCGCGCGTGAAGCGCTACCGCTCGGACAAGCCCGCCGAGGAGGCGGACACGATCGACGAGCTGCGCGCGCTGCTCGGGTGACGGTCAGCTCGACGGGCCGCCGGCCGGCGCCGGCACAGAGGCCGGGCCACCAGTACGGGCAACGAGAAAACCACCCTGGGGATTTCCCCCCAGTCGTTTTGGGTACCTCCGATGTAGGACCGACGCCTTTCATTTGCGCACGCCTGCGGGCGCTCGCACGGGAACTCGCCGGAAACTTCTATGCGGGACGTGCGAATGGACCGCGGGAAGGGCCGAGTCGAATGCCCTACTACAGCTGTCCCGAGTGCGCTCTCACCGTGCAGAGCGTCGCCGGGCGTTTCACCACCAAGATCTGTCCCAGATGCTCGGTTCGGCTTGTCGGTAGCGAGCACCGCTATTCACCGGACCGCGGGCCGGCCGGGATCAACCGCCGCTTCGCCGCGGAGCGACAGGCCGCGCCGCAGGCCCGGCGCGCGCTCGAGACGCTCCTCTGGAGGCTCGACCCGGCAGACTTCCAGGTGGCGGCGCTGCTGACCACGGAGCTGATCGCGAACGCGGTCGAGCACGCCGGCATGGACAGGCGCGACTGGGTGCGCCTGAACGTCGCCCTCACCGAGGGCCGCGTTCGGGTCGCGGTCAGCGACGAGGGGCCGGGCTTCGTGCCGGCCCGGCGCACGCCGCAGGCACCGCTCGACTCGCACTGGGGTCTCCACCTGGTCGAAGAGCTCGCCGATCGCTGGGGAGTCGAAGCGGAACCCAAGAACACCGTCTGGTTCGAGCTCGACCGACCGCTCGCGCCCCAGGTCGCACACACCGATGCGCCCAGCCACGAGCTGGCGGCAGGGTGACCGCCGAGGCCTGGCTGGTCTCACGGCCCGCTTGTCAGGACGCGGACACGTGCGCCAGCCTACGCCTCGCCACCTCCGCGTGCACCTGTTCCGAGTCCTTATGGACGAATGCGGATGATCGTCTTCCCGTTGAGTCGCTCGGTCGGGTTGAGGGCGGCGACAGCATCGTCGAGGGTCGCGACGTTGCCGATGTTGGTCCGCAGTCGTCCGTCCCGCACCCGCTGGACGATCTCACTCAGTTGGGCACGATCGGACTCGACGACGAAGTCGACTGCCAGGCCGTCGGCGGGCCGCGCCTCAGGCGGCCCTACGACGGTCACCAGGGTTCCCCCGGGCCGGATCAGGCTTGCGGACCGCTTCTGGATGTCTCCGCCGATGACGTCGAAGACCAGGTCGACGCTGCCGACGTCTTCCAGGGCGTCGTTCTCCAGATCGACGAACTCCTGCGCGCCGAAGTCGAGCGCCTTCCGGCGGTCGGCGGCGCGCCCGGTGCCGATCACGTAGGCGCCGGCCTCACGTGCGAGTTGCGTCACCATCGTCCCGACCGCCCCGGCCGCGCCGTGCGCGAGGACGCTCTGCCCCGCCTGAAGGTGGCCATGGTCGAACAGTCCCTGCCACGCGGTCAGGCCCGAGATTGGCAGGCTCGCGCCCACGGTGAAGTCGACGTCGCCGGG
>DASXOS010000074.1:0-1796 GCA_036494115.1 Solirubrobacteraceae bacterium
AGCACCTTGCCCGACAGCGTCCGGGGCACCGCGGCGATCTGGCGGATCTCGTTGGGCACATGGCGCGGCGAGCAGTCCTCGCGGACCCGGCGGCGGATCTCGGCCACGAGCTCGTCGGTCAGCGACGCCCCGTCGCGCAGCACGACGAACAGCGGCATCCACCCGTCGGGGTGAGCGGGGTCGGTGTCGGGCAGGTCGACCACCAGCGCGTCGACGATCTCGTCGACATCGAGCACCGCCCGGTAGATCTCCGAGGTCCCCATCCGCACGCCGCCGCGGTTGATCGTCGAGTCCGAGCGTCCGTAGATGATCGCCGTCCCGCGGTCGGTGATCTTGATCCAGTCCCCGTGGCGCCAGACGCCCGGGTACATGGCGAAGTAGGACTCGTGCAGCCGCTGCCCGTTCTCGTCGCCCCAGAAGAAGATCGGCATCGAGGGCATCGGCTGGGTGATGACCAGCTCGCCGACCTCGTCGATCAGCGGCCTGCCGTCGGGGTCCCATGACTGAACGGCGGCGCCGAGCGACCGCGCTTGGAGCTCGCCCAGGTACACCGGCAGCGTCGGCACGCCGCCCACGAACGCGGTGCACATGTCGGTGCCGCCGGAGGTGGAGAACAGCCACGTGTCGGCGCCGAGCTGGTCATAGACCCACTGAAAGCCCTCCGGCGACAGCGGCGAGCCCGTCGAGCCCACGGCCCGCAGCGCGCCGAGATCCCGTCCCGACCGTGGCGCCACGTCGCCCTTCATGCACGAGGCGATGAAGGCGGCGCTGGTCCCGAACGTCGTCATCCCCGAGTCCTCAGCCAGGTCCCAGAGCCGCTCCAGCGACGGATAGCCCGGATTGCCGTCAAAGAGGACGATCGAGGCCTCGGTGAGCAGCACGCCGACCAGGAAGTTCCACATCATCCAGCCGGTGGTGGAGAACCAGAACACCCGGTCACCGGGCTGGGCGTCGACCTGCAGGTTCAGCGCCTTGACCTGCTCGAGCAGGATCCCGCCCTGGCCGTGGACGATCGGCTTGGGCAACCCGGTGGTGCCGCTGGAGTAGAGCACCCACAGCGGGTGGTCAAACGGCAGCGACGCGAACTCAAGCTCGGCGTCCTCGGGGCCCAGGAACCCGTCCTCCCAGCCGGCCCCGTCCAGGTAGCCCAAGCGCACCGTCCGCCGCAGCCCGGGCAGCTCGGCAGCGATCCGCGCCACCTGCTCTGAGCGGTCGAAGTCCTTGCCGCCATAGCGGTAGCCGTCGATGGCCAAGAGCACCTTCGGCTCCACCTGCGCGAAGCGGTCGATGACGCTCCGAGCCCCGAACTCGGGCGCCGCCGAGGACCACGTCGCCCCGATCGACGCGCAGGCGAAGAACGCCGCCGCCGTCTCAGGGATGTTGGGCATGTAGGCCACCACCCGGTCGCCCTCGCTCACGCCCAGCGCCCGCAGGCCGGCGGCGATCCGCGCGGTCTCGGCGCGAAGGCGCTTCCACGTCCACTCCCCCAGCTCCGGCCGGACCTCGGAGGCGTGGCGGATGGCCACCGCGTCGGGATCCTTGCCACGGAAGACATGCTCGGCGTAGGAGGTACGCGCGCCCGGGAACCACTCCGCGCCCGGCATCGACCGATCGCCCAGGACATCCCCCGAGCCGCCGTCGATGCGCAGGTCAAAGAAGGCGACCACCGCGGCCCAGAAATCGTCGACGCTGTCAGTGGACCACTGCCACAACGACTCGTAGTCATCAAAGCTCAGGCCGCGCTCCTCGGCGAGCCAGCCCGCGAACCGCGTCAGCGTGGCGCGCGCGATGCGCTC
>DASXOS010000075.1:0-3706 GCA_036494115.1 Solirubrobacteraceae bacterium
TCGAACTCCCCTCGTATGACGTTGGCGCCACCCCGGCGCCGACGTGGCGCAGGACACTAAACGGGCGGTAGCCCGATCGGGGGAAATTTGGCGCGTGGGTCCTGCGGGTTGCCCACCCCGCCCTCTCGCGCGAGCGCCCTCCCGCGCTCGCGAGCGCCCTCCCGCGCGAGCCCTTGGGCGCGAGCGCTAGCCTTGAGGGCGTGAGTGAACGTGAGCATTCCACCCGTTCTCGTGCCAACCCCGGTGGGATCGCGAACGTCCTGGAAATCCTGGGCCCGGAGGTCCAGCCGCACCGCGGCCGCAAGCCTCCCTGGTTCAAGGTGCCGGCGCCCGGTGGCCCCCGCTACCGCGAGCTCAGCAAGCTGATCGAGAGCGAGAACCTGCACACGGTCTGCCAGGAGGCCGCGTGCCCGAACATCGGCGAGTGCTGGCAGCGCGGGACGGCCACCTTCATGATCCTCGGGGACACGTGCACGCGCCGCTGCGGGTTCTGCAACGTCAAGACGGGCAAGCCGACGTGGAACGATCCGCTCGAGCCGGCACGGGTCGCTCGCAGCGTCGCGCGGATGCAGCTGCGTCACGCGGTGATCACCAGCGTCGACCGCGACGACCTCCCCGACTACGGCGCGAGCGCCTTCGTGGGCGTGATCCGCCAGATCCGCCGCCAGGCACCGAACTGCAAGGTCGAGGTCCTCACCCCCGACTTCCGGGGCGAGGAGATGCCGCTGGCGAAGGTCGTCGCCGAGCGCCCCGACGTCTTCAACCACAACGTCGAGGTCGTGCCGCGGCTATACCCGGTGGCGCGCCGCGGCTCGACGTTTGCCCGCTCCTGCCGGGTCCTCCGAACCGCCAAGGAGCTTGCCGGCGACGAGATCACGACGAAGTCGGGATTGATGGTCGGCCTCGGGGAGTCCTTCGAGGAGATGGTCGACACGCTCGGCACCCTCCGCGAGCACCAGGTCCAGGTCCTCACCGTCGGGCAGTACCTGCGCCCCACCGAGCGCCACCTTCCGATCGTCCGGTACTGGCACCCCGACGAGTTCAAGGCGCTCGAAACAGCCGCCTACGAGCTCGGCTTCGAGCACGTGGCCGCCGGCCCGCTCGTCCGCAGCTCCTACCACGCCGATCAACACGTCCCCCAGAGC
This sequence comes from Solirubrobacteraceae bacterium, assembly GCA_036494115.1. Classification (GTDB taxonomy): domain Bacteria; phylum Actinomycetota; class Thermoleophilia; order Solirubrobacterales; family Solirubrobacteraceae; genus Palsa-465. Next base: position 1,146 of record DASXOS010000075.1, read on the forward strand.
CAGCCGGGCACCGGCCCGCTCGCAGCGATGGCCACAGCATGAACCGACGCCGGCGCACCCAGCTGATCTTCGTGGCGCTCGCCGCGCTCGCGATCGCGCTCATCCTCGCTCCCGAGGCGATGGCCGCCGCCGGCGGCGGCTCGGCCGGCTTCAGCGGAGGTGGCGGTGGCGGTGGCGGTGGCGGCGGAGGAGGCGGTGGCCGCGGCGTCGGCATCTACATCCTATTCCAGCTGCTGTTCCGGATCGCGCTCCTCGGGCACGGAATCGGCGCGCTGTTCCTGGTCGCTGCGTTCCTCATCATCTTCATGATCCGCCGCGGCGGTCCCACCGCCTCCCGCTTCTGGTCAGCGCGCTCGAGCCAGGGTCGCGCCGATCGCCGGCGCAGCGAGCAGCGCCAGCGGCGCGTGGCATTGGCCGCCGCCGAGGCATCCGAGGACGATCCGGCGTTCGCGCCCGAGTACGTCAAGACCGAAGCCACCCATCTCTTCAAGACCATCCAACTCGCCTGGGACCGCGGCGACCGCGCCACGCTTGGCCGCCTTGTCGGCCCCGACCTCCTGAGCGAATGGGAGCGCCGCCTCGACGACTTCGACCGCAAGGGCTGGCACAACCGGGTGGAGGTCCTGGGCGAGCCGACCGTCGAGTACATCGGCCTCCAGAACCGCGCAGGCGCCGGTTCAGATCGTGTCACGGTCAGGATCGAGGCCAAGCTCCGCGATTACGTCGTCGACCGCGCCGGCAACCACCTCAAGCGCAGCGGCCGGTTCGGCGAGACGGTGTCGCTGCGGGAGTTCTGGACCCTGGGACGCCGCGAGGGCCGCTGGATCCTGATCTCGATCGAGGAGGGCGCCGAGGGTGCCCACGCCATGGGCGACGAGATCGTGGCCACCCCGTGGGCGGACGAGCAGTCGATGCGCGACGAGGCGATGGTCGAGCAGGCCGCCGCCGACGCGCTCCCCGACACCGTCAAGCCGGCCGAGGTCGCCGACCTGCAGTACGACGGCGATGCCCGCGCTGCGGCCCTTGACCTGAGCCTCGCGGACGGGCGGTTCGCGCCCGACGTGCTCGAAGTCGCGGCCCGGCGCGCCGTCTCCGCCTGGGCGGATGCAGTTGACGGCGACGACACGGCGCTCGGCTCGATCGCGACCTGGGACGCGGCCGACCAGATGCTGCACCCCGGCGATTCGGGCCACAAGACCCGCCTGGTCGTTCGCGGGCCGAGGGTCAAGCAGATTCACGTGACCGGCCTCGATGCCGGGGCGACCCCGCCGACGATGAGCATCGCTGTCGAGATCGAGGGCCGGCGCTACATCGAGGACCGCGACACCACCGCCGTGGTGTCCGGCAGCCGCTCGCGCGCTTCCAGCTTCACCGAGCACTGGACGCTCGCACTCACCGACGATTCCGTGCAGCCCTGGCGGATCGTGCGCGTCGACGCTCCCGTCGGCGCCCAGTAGCGACAGCGCATCCACGGGGTACATCCCCCGGACGCTCGATGATCCCGATCAAGGACAACATCCCGACCGATCGGTTCCCGGTGGTGACGCTCGGGCTGATCATCATCAACGTCGTCGCCTACCTGCTGGCGATTCGCCACGGCGGCTCGTTCTTCAGCGGGCCCGCCGGCGCCGAGGTCATGAAGTACGGGGTGATTCCCAAGGCGCTGACCCATCACGGGGTTCATTGCGCGGAGGTCGTCCGCCAGACGCTGAGCGGCCCAACGCAGCCCGAGGTGCTCTGCAACAACGCGCTCCTCGCCGCCAACCACATTCCCACCGAGAACCCTCTGCCGGTGTGGCAGACCGTGTTCACGTCGATGTTCATGCACGGCTCGATCCTCCACATCGCCGGCAACATGGTCTTCCTCTGGATCTTCGGCAACAACGTCGAGGACTCGATGGGCCGGGTGAAGTACCTCGCGTTCTACATCGTCGGCGGACTTGCCGCCCTCGCCCTTCAAGTGGCGATCGGCCCGAACTCGACCACGCCCACGATCGGCGCGTCGGGCGCGATCGCCGCCGTCCTCGGCGGCTACATCGTCCTGTACCCGCGCGCCCGCGTGCTCTCGCTGGTGATCATCGTCTTCTTCTTCACCGTGTTCGAGATGCCCGCGTGGGTGATGCTCGGGATCTGGTTCCTCATCCAGGCCGTGTTCGGCGCCGCCAATCTGACGGACCCCACCGGCGGAGGCGGAGGCGTGGCCTACTTCGCCCACGTGGGCGGGTTCGTGTTCGGGATTCTCACGATCAGGCTGCTGGCGACCAAGATCAAGAGCGTCCCGCCGCGGGTCCCCGTCTACTAACCCGGGCCCCCGTCGGGAACCACTAAAAGGCGCGACGGCGCAAATCCCTGTGTACTGACGCCGTGCGCGTCGCCATCCTGATCATCGCGCTCGCGTTCATCGGCGGGCTGGCGGCCCTCACCGTGGACGACATCGTCCATCACGGCCTGACCGCGGTTTCGGTGATGGCGCTGGGCATCATCGTCCTCTTCGCGGTCGGGATCGTCGGCGCCTTGCGGCATCCTCCCCAGGAATGACCGAGTTCGGGGTACTGCAGGAA
>DASXOS010000076.1:0-6089 GCA_036494115.1 Solirubrobacteraceae bacterium
AACGGCGGCCCGCCGGTGGTGTTCGTCCACGGCCTCGGCGGCGCATGGCAGAACTGGCTCGAGAACATCCCGCGGGTGGCCCAGGAGCGGCGCGTGCTGGCGCTAGACCTGCCCGGCTTCGGGAAGTCCGAGATGCCGCGCGGCGAGATCACGATTCCGAGCTACGGGCGCTGCGTGAACCAGTTCTGCGAGCAGCTCGGGCTCGACGACGTCGTGCTCGTGGGCAACTCGATGGGCGGCTTCGTGGCGGCCGAGACGGCGATCCAGTTCCCCCCGCGGGTCGAGCGGCTTGTGCTCGTGTCCGCGGCGGGGATCTCCAACGCCAACCTCTACCGCCGCCCGGCCCAGACCTGGGGCCGGCTCGCGGCCGTGCTGGGCACTTATGGGGCCGCACACAGCAGCGCCGCCATCAAGCGACGCAACATCCGCCAAGTGGCGCTCGGCTTCGTGATGCGCCACCCCACGCGCATGCGCGCCGACCTCTGCTGGGAACAGGTGCACGCCACCGGCACCGAGGGCTTCCGAGACGCGCTCGACTCCCTGCTCGACTACGACTTCCGCCCGCGCCTGAGCGAGATCGCGTGCCCCACGCTCATCGTCTGGGGCAAGGAGGACATGCTCGTGCCGGTGGCAGATGCCGACGAGTTCGAGCGAGAGATCCCGAACGCCCGCAAGATCCTGATGGACGACACCGGCCACGTCCCGATGCTCGAGCGCCCGGTGGTCTTCAACGACTGCCTGATGGAGTTCCTCGTCGAGCCTCGCGACCGCGTGGGCGACGAGGCCGAGGCGACGGTCTAGGAGTCGCGCTCGCGGCTCAGGCCGTGATCGCGCCCTCGGAGGCCGAGCCCACCTGCCGCGCGTACTTCGCCAGCGCACCCGCGCGGAACGGCGGGGGCGGCGACTGGTAGCTCTCCACCCGCTCGCGAATCTCGTCGTCGGAGAGCTCGAGCCGCAGCTCGCGAGCGGCCACGTCGAACTCGATGATGTCGCCGTCGCGCACGGCTGCGATCGGTCCGCCGTGAAGCGCCTCCGGCGCGACGTGCCCGGCCATCAGCCCGTGGGTGGCGCCGGAAAAGCGGCCGTCCGTGAGCAGCGCCACCTCCTCCCCCAGCCCCTCGCCGACCAGCGCCGCGGTGACGTGCAGCATCTCGCGCATCCCCGGACCGCCCGCCGGGCCCTCATTGCGGATCACGACCACGTCGCCGGACTTGATCCCGGACGCGGCCACCGCCTTGAACGCGTCCTCCTCGGACTCGAACACCCGCGCGGGCCCGCGGTGGCTGCGGCGCTCGTGGCCCGCGAGCTTCACCACGCACCCCTCGGGCGCCAGATTGCCGCGCAGGATCGCCAGCCCGCCGGTCGGCTGGAGCGGGTTCTCGAGCGGGCGGATGACCTCCTGGCCGTCCGCCTCCTCGGCGCTGCCGGCCTCCTCGGCCAGCGTCTTGCCCGTGACGGTCGGGACGTCGCCGTGCAGCAGGCCGGCGTCCAGCAGCCGCTTGACCACCAGCCGCATTCCGCCAGCCCGATACATGTCGAGCGCGACGAAGCGCCCGCCCGGCTTGAGATCGGCGATCAGCGGGGTGCGCTTGCTGATCTCATCGAAGTCGTCGATCGAGAGCTCGATCCCCGCCTCGTTGGCCACCGCCAGCAGGTGCAGGACCGCGTTGGTGGAGCCGCCGGTGGCGGCGACGCCCGCGATCGCGTTCTCGAGCGACTGGCGCGTGATCACGCTGCTCGGCTTCAGGTCCTCGTCGACGAGCTCCACGACCCGGCGCCCGCAGTCCTCGGCGACCTGACCCTTCTTCCCGTCTTCGGCGGGGACCATGCCGCTGCCCATCGGCGAGATTCCGAGCACCTCGAACGCCGTGGCCATCGTGTTGGCCGTGTACTGGCCGCCGCAGGCGCCGGCACCGGGCGAGGCCACGCCCTCGAGCTCGAGCAGGTCGTCATCGGTGATGTCACCCGCCGCGTGGGCGCCGACGGCCTCGAACACGTCCTGGATCGTCACGTCCTTGCCGCGGTAATGGCCCGGCATGATCGTGCCGCCGTAGAGCATCAACCCGGGAACGTCGAGCCGGGCCAGCGCCATCACGCAGCCCGGGATCGTCTTGTCGCAGCCCGACATCGCGATCACGCCGTCGAACATGTGCCCGCGGGCGACCAGCTCGATCGAGTCCGCGATCACCTCGCGGCTGATCAGCGACGTCTTCATGCCCTGCGTGCCCATCGTGATCCCGTCGGAGATCGCGATCGTGTTGAACTCCATCGGCGTGCCGCCCGCGGCCCGGATGCCGTCCTTGACCCGCTCCGCGAGGCGCCGGAGGTGGAAGTTGCACGGCATCGTCTCGGTCCACGTGTTCGCGATCCCGATGATCGGCCGGTTGAGGTCGTCGTCGTCGTACCCGATCCCCTTCAGGTACGCGCGGGCCGCGGCCCGCTCCGGACCGTCCAGAATCACCCGGCTGCGGCGCCGGGAGTCGCCGCTCACGTCTGGTGTGCCTCGAACGAGCCCGAGCCGCGCTGCTGGCGCTCCCACTCGGCGAGCCGCCAGAGGTCCCGCCGCACGCGACCCGGATCGACCTGGCGACCCGGCAGGTGCATGTTGGCGTTGCGGATCAGGTGCTCCTCGTCGCCCGTGAGCGCCATCCACTTGGCGAGCATGTCGTCCGAGTCGGGCAGCCGCGACTGCGAGATGGCCCGGGTGAGGTCCGGGAACTCCACGCAGTACTCGCTCAGCAGGCGGCGCGTCTTCGGCACGTAGGCCACGATCGGCTTGTGCGGGTAGACGAGGTAGGCGTACGCGGCATCGCCGGTGCCCGGGTCCGGCTGCCCGAGCCGGCCCTCCACGCGGATGAAGCCGAGGTCGCGGTACATCGCCCACTCTTCCTCGTTGACGCACGAGCGCAGGAGCTCGCGAGCGCGCTGCTCGGCGCGGCGTTCGCGGCCGGGGTCGTGAAGCTCGAAGCGCTCCCGCCGGCGCGAGCGCTTGCGCTCCGTGCGCAGATCCTCGCTCCTCGACCACAGACCGCCCAGCATCGGCACGGCGAGCACGGCTGCGACGACGGACAGAGCTAGGAGGGCGAGCAGCATCGGGAAACGGACTCCGGCTCAGCCACCCGCCGCCCGCGGGAAGAAGATGACGCGCTCGGCATCCGTTGGGATCTCGGTGAAGTCGCGGACCATCTGAGCCTCGCGGCGGCCGTCGCCCGGAGCGATCGTGGGCACCGCGGCCCACATCCCGTCGTCGAGCTGGCGCCGGAACTCCTCGATGAGGCGTTCCTCGTCCTCGCGCACCTGCGGGTCTCCCTCGGCAAGCAGCACCTCTCCGAACCCGGGCTTCATGCGAAGGAACTTGATGGCAGGCCTCCTTTGACGGTCCACGGCCGCCCGCGATCCATGCGAGCGGGCTTTTCCCGATTATGCCAGAGGCACACGGGTCGCCTCGGACAGGCCGAAGACGTCGACGGGTCCCGCACCGGCGCCGATCCCGCCCAGGCCGGATCGGACCGCCTCGCTCGCGATCGCCTTCGCGCGCCGCGCGGCGTCCAGCGGCTCGAAGCCGCGAGCCAGGTACGCAGCGAGAGCCGAGGAGTGTGTGCAGCCCGACCCGTGCGCCGCGCCGTCGGGAAATCTCTCCCCGGCGATCTCGACCGCATCCGCGCCGTCGAAGAAGACGTCGACCGCCTCCTCGCGATGGCCGCCGGTCACGACGACGTTCGCCGGTCCCAGCGCGTGGACGCCGCGCGCGAGCGCCTCGCTCGTCGCGTCGGACCCGAGCTCGCTTAACACGCGCGCCTCGGGCACGTTCGGCGTGACGACCGTGGCCCGTGGCAGCAGCAGCTCTCGCAGCGCCTCGACAGCATCCTCGTCGAGCAGCCGGGCGCCGCTCTCGGCGACCATCACCGGGTCGATCACCACCGGTGCGGCCCCGATGTGCCCAAGCGCCTCGGCAACCGCCGCGATCGTCGCGGAATTGCCGAGCATCCCGATCTTGACCGCATCGACGCCGATGTCCTCCGCCACCGCCGCCACCTGCTCCACGATCGCCTGCGGGGGCAGCGGATAGACCCCCCGCACCTCGACCGTGTTCTGAACCGTGATCGCGGTGATCGCCGTCGTCCCGTGGACGCCGCAGCGCGCGAAAGCCTTCAGGTCGGCCTGGATGCCGGCGCCGCCGCCGGAGTCCGAGCCGGCGATCGACAGCGCGCAGGGCACGCGTGCTGGGCTGTTCCCTGTCATCGCCACCGAGCATAGGCAGCATCAGACCTTCAACGTGCGCTGGTACCAGCCGACCCCGCCCGCCACGATCAGGCCCTCGAGCTCGAGCTCCCCGAGTGCGGAGCGCACCGCGGGCGCGCTCATCCCGGTGCGCGCCACGATCTCCCCGACGCCCTCGCCGACCTCCACGCCGTCGAGCACCGCCCGCAAGCGTGGCTCGAGCGACAACGCGATGCCTCCCGCCGCATCGCGCGCGCCGCTCGGCCCGTTGCCGATCCCGAACATCTCGTCGAGAACGTCCTCCGTGCCTCGGATCGTGGCCGCGCCGTCGCGGAGCAGGCGGTTGCTGCCGGCCGCGACTCGCGAGGTGACGAGGCCGGGAACCGCTCCCACGGTGCGCCCGATCTCGAGCGCGAAGTGGGCCGTGATGAGCGAGCCGGAGGGATCGGCCGCCTCCACCACGACGGTGATCGCACCAAGCGCGGCCATGATGCGGTTGCGGGCCGGGAAGCTCCAGCGGAAGGGCCGGCAGCCGGGCGGCAGTTCCGACAGGACGAGGCCCGCCTCCCGAACGCGGCGGTAGAGGCCGCGGTGCTGCGCCGGATACGGCAGATTCGCTCCGCATGCGAGCACCGCGACGGGCCGCCCGTGGCCGGCAAGCGCGCCGTGATGGACGAGCCCGTCGATGCCGAGCGCGAGGCCGCTGATCACGATGACGCCGGCGACCGCGAGGCCGCGCCCGAGCTCCCGCGCGATCTCCGACCCGTAGGGCGACGCCTTGCGCGTACCGACGATCGTCACGCCAGGCCGAGCGCTCAGCTCCGCGAGCAGCTCCGCCTGCCCGGTGCTGTACAGCACGCTCGGCGGATCGTGCAGCTGGAGCAGACCGGGCGGGTAGTGGGCGTCATGGCGGCAGGTGGCCGTCACCTCTGCCTCCACGAGCTCGGCCAGCGCGGCGTCCGGATCGAACCGCTCCAGGAAGCTCCACGCGGCGTCCGCACGGTAGCCCTTCGCGACCTTCTCGATCAGGGCGTCCTCGTCCAGGTCGAGCAGGCCGCTCGGCCGCCCGCGCGGCCTGTCGAGCAGCCCGGCGATGCGCGGGGCCAGATGCGCGATCAGGTAGCTCCGCCGCAGGCACTTCTCGCAGACGCTCATGCGGCCGCACCCAACGGGATGCTGAGCCGGTACCCGAGCGCCTCCTCGATGTCCGCCAGTTGGACCTTCGGCCGCCCGTCGAGGTCGGCGATCGTCCGGGCGAGGCGCAGCACGCGGTCGTGGCCGCGGGCGCTCAGCGGTGCGGTGCGGTTGCCCGCGAGCAGGCGCTCCCGCGCCCGCGGGGGAAGCTCGACGTGAATGCTCGTGAGGCGGGCGTCCATCTCGGCATTCGAATGGACCGTGGTGCCCGCGAAGCGGGCGCTCTGGAGCTCGCGCGCCGCCAGCACCCGCTCGCGCACGGTTGCCGAGTCCTCGGGCGCTCCCCGCACCACCTGGAGCTGGGGCGAGGAGTCAAGCTGGCAGACGAGGTCGATCCGGTCGATGAGTGGCGCGCTGAGACGGCGGGCGTAGCGCAGGTGGTCCAGTGGGCCGCAGGTGCAATCGGCCGGCGGCCGTGCGCAGGGGCAGCTGTTCGACGCCGCAATCAGCATCGTCGCGGCCGGGAACACGAGCGAGCGCTGGCCGCGCGTGACTTTGACGAGCCCCTCCTCGAGCGGCTGTCGCAACGCCTCGAGGGTTGGGCGCGAGAACTCGGCCAGCTCGTCGAGAAAGAGCACGCCGCGGTGGGCGAGCGTGATCTCTCCGGGGCGCGGTGTGGCTCCGCCGCCCACCAGGCCCGACGGCGAGATCGTGTGATGCGGCGCTCGGAACGG
>DASXOS010000077.1:0-10399 GCA_036494115.1 Solirubrobacteraceae bacterium
GCAGGTAGGCGCCGACCTGGTTGGGCGCCACCACGAAACACTGGTTCTCGATCGCCCGTGCCCGCAACAGCACCTCCCAGTGGTCGCGCGTCGTCGTGAGCGTGAACGCGCTCGGGACCGCCACCACGTGCGCCCCGCGGACCGCCAGCATCCGGTAGAGCTCGGGAAAGCGGACGTCGTAGCAGATGCTCATGCCGAGCGGGACGCCCCCACGGAGCGTTGACACGATCACCTCGTCGCCCGCCCGCTCGCTCTCGGACGCGGCGTACATGACGCCGTCGACCTCGACGTCGAACATGTGCAGCTTGCGGTACACGGCCCGGACCTCACCCTCGGGGCCGACGTGGACGCTCGTGTTGGCGAGCTTCTCGGCCGTGGGCACCCGCTCCGCGACCGAGCCTGCCACCAGGTCGATCCCCAGCTCGCCGGCGACGTCGCGCGCCCACTGAATCCAGACTCCGTCGAGCGGCTGCGCTGCGCGCTCCATCGCCTCGCGGCTCCCCAGTACGCTCCACTTCTCCGGCAGCACGACGAGCTCGGCACCGAGCGCCGCGGCTTCGCGCACGAGCCGGTCGGCGACCTCGAGGTTCCGGTCGGTGTTCTCGGTCGAGTTGAGCTGGACGGCGCCGGCGCGCAATGAACCTCCCTCGGCCCCGACGCGGACTTCGATTGACTGGTCAGTCAGGGCTGGGTGGCAAGGATACCCTCAGCGCCCCGTGAGCAGTCACAGCCACCTGGAGCCGTACCGGGGCACCTACGGCGAGCCCCGCCCGAAGCGGCTCGATGGGCTCGCACTCCCGCCGCGCCCGATGCCGGGCCGTCAGGGGCTGCGTCCGCTCAAGGCCTGGCGCTACATCGGCGCGTACGGCCCGGACCTCATGCTCTGCGTTGGCACAGCCCGGCTCGGGCCACTGCGTCAGACGTTCTGGGCCGTGTGGGACCGCAGGCACCACCACCTGTACGAGCGAACCGTTCTCGGACGCGGTCGCGTCGCGATGTCCGGCGGCAACGTGAGGATCCGTGAGCCCGATGTCCAGCTTAAGCTCGACTTCATCGAGAGGGCGGGGACGGGCGTCGAGACGGTCTGCCCCACGGGTGCGCTGCACGGCTGGACGCGCAAGCAGGTCGTCGACGTGCGCGCGAGGATCATGCTCGGCGGCGAGCCGTACCGGTGGCTCGGGCGAGCCCTCGTGGACGACACGGCTGCCTACTACGAGCGGCACACACGGTGGCGCTGGTCGGCCGGGATCGGCACCGCCGTCGACGGCACATCGGTCGCCTGGAACCTGGTCGACGGCGTCAACGACCCACCGCACGGCAGCGAGCGCACGGTCTGGGTCGACGACGTGCCGGGCGAAGTCCCGCCGGTTGAGTTCGCCGCCGACCTCTCGCGGGTCGGCGATCTCCGCTTCCACGCGGAGGCCGTCCGGGAGCGCAGAGAGAACCTGCTGCTCGTCCGCAGCGACTACCGGCAGCCGTTCGGCACGTTCTCAGGATCGCTTCCCGGGGGCGTCGAGCTCGCCGAGGGCTATGGAGTGATGGAGGCTCACGACGCCTGGTGGTGAGCGCGGGCCTGGCGCAGCGCCGCGAGCAGCAGCTTCGAGTGCATCGCGCCGATCAGCTCCCGCAACGGCTCGGTGCCCGAGGCGATGATCTCGACCGCCCGCTCGACCTCCACCCTGCCCGCGAGCCGGTCGAGCAGGACCCGGACCTCGTCCGCGACCAGCGGCTCGAGCGCCTCGCGGTAGCGCAAGGTGTCGTACACGGTGAAGCCGATCTCCTGCTCGTAGCCACCGGCGCGGAAACGGGAGATCGCCTGGATGATCGCCACGTCGTCGGTGTCGTAGCCGCGCGCGTTCGGCGTCAGCACTCCGATCTCCTCGAGCCGTTCGAGCACGTTCGCGGGCACGTTGTACGTGTCGCGCACCCGTGTCCGCGACACCCGGCGCGTCTCGCGCGCCTCGATCGCTTGCTCGAGGATCCGGTCCTCCAGTTCGATCAGCCGGGCCGCGCGCTCGGGGTCGTCCGCGATCACCTCGCGGATCACCCGCAGCGGCATGAACCGCTCCTCCTGCAGGCGCTTGATCAGTTGGATCCGCTCGACGAACTCCGGCGGATACCAGGCCATGTTGCGGCTGGTCCGCACGACCTGGTCCTCGTCCCCGAGCAGCCCCTCGCGCAGGTAGTGCTTGATCGTCCCGGCGCTCACGCCGGAGCGCTCCGCGAGCTCCGACATCTTGAGCAGGCCGTTCGCGGACATCAGGACATGAACGTTCCCTGCGGGCTCCCGGCCGCTCCCGCCACCGCCCCGGACTCGAGTGCCGCCTCGATCTCAGCTCCGCTGAACCCGGCCTCGGCCAGGACCTCGGCCGTGTGCTCGCCCAGTCCCGGCCCTGGCGCCCGCCGCGGATCGGCCGGCGTGCGGCTGAGCGCGATCGGCGTCCCGAGCAGCCGGACCGGCTGCTCGACCCCCGGCTGGGCGAGCTCGGCGACCATGTTCCGCGCCCGCACGAGCTCCGAGTCGAGCACTTCGTCGAGCTCGAGCACCGGCTCCAGGCAGCAGTCGTGCTCCGAGGCGAACTCCCGCCACTGATCGCGGGTGCGCGCGGCGAAGATGTCCGAGACCGCCGCGTGGGTGTCCGACCCCGGCGGGTCGAAGGCGTGGTCGACGAGATCCTCGCGGTCGACGCCGAGGCACCAGTTCTTCCAGAACTTCGGCTCCAGCGCGCCGAGCGTCACGTACCCGTCGGCACAGCGGTACGGCCGGTAGCAGGTGATCGCGCCGGCGAGCGGAAGCTGACCGCGCCGCGGTGCGTTCCCGCTGGCGAGCGCCTCGGCCGCGACCAGCGCCAGCCACGACAGAGCCCCGTCGAACATCGAGCAGTCGACGAACTGGCCCTCTCCCGAGCGCTCGCGCTCGCGGAGGGCCACCAGCACCCCGATCGCCCCCATCAGGGCGCCGCCGCCGATGTCGGCGATCTGGCCGGCGGCCTGGACCGGGGGCCCCTCGGCCTCGCCGGTCAGCCCGAGCAGACCGCCAAGACCGAGATAGTTCATGTCGTGGCCCGAGCGGTCACGGTTGGGGCCGTCCTGGCCGTATCCGGTGATCGCGCAGTACACGAGTCCCGGGTTCTCGACTTTCAGGCGCTCGTAGCCGACCCCGAGCCGATCGAGCACCCCGGGGCGGAACGACTCGAGCAGCACGTCGGCGTCGCGGCCGAGCCGGAGCAGCACCTCCTTGCCGGCATCGGACTTCAGGTCGAGGCGGATCGAGCGCTTGCCGCGGTTGAGCGCCAGGAACAGCGCGCTCTGCGCGGTCTGGTCGGCGCCCTCGTAGTACGGCGGCGCCCAGCGCACGTAATCGCCCATGCCGGTGTCCTCGACCTTGATCACGTCGGCGCCGAAGTCCGCGAGCAAGAGCGAGCAGAACCCGCCGGGCAGCAGGCGGCTCAGGTCGAGAACCTTCAGGCCGGCCAGGGGCAGGTCGCTCACGCGTGGGCTCCCGCGGGGATCCCCAGAAGCGTGCGCGCCTCCTCGACGGTAGCCGGGCGGCGGCCGGCGTCCTGCGCCATCTGGCGCGCCTTGGCGATCAGCTCGCCGTTGGAGCGCGCCATCTCCCCGTTCGGGAGATAGAAGTTGTCCTCCAGCCCGACCCGGACGGAGCCGCCGAGCGTCAGCGCCGCCGCCACCATCGTCCACTGCTCGCGCCCGATCCCGATCACGCCCCAGTGATGGTTTCCGTTGGGCATGTTGTTCGCCATCGCGGCCAGGTTCAGAGCAGTCGCCGGCACACCGCCGACGACACCCATCACGAAGTCGGCGTGCAGCGGCGCCTCGAGCAGGCCCATGTCGACGAGCGGCTCGAGGGAGGCGACGTGGCCGAGGTCGAAGCACTCGTGCTCGGGCTTGATCCCGAGGCGGCGCATCGCCTGCAGCAACTCGATGATCTCGTCGAACGGGTTCGCGAACACGAACTTGAACACGAACTCCTTGCGCCGGCGCGAGTACTTGGCGTAGTTCATCGAGCCCATGTTGAGCGCAGCCACCTCGGGCATCCCGGCCTCGAGGTAGGCGATCCGCTTCTGGACCGGGACGCCGACCGTACCCGTCGAGAAGTTGACGATCGCGGCGTCGGCGACCTCGGCGCGGATCGCGTCCCGGATCGCCACGAAGTCCTCGATCTCGTAGCTGGGCTGACCGTCGGGGCTGCGGGCGTGGATGTGGATGTGGACGCCGCCCTCGTCAACGATCCGCCGCGCCTCAGCGGCGTACTCCTCCGGGGTGTACGGGATCGCCGGGCACTGCTCGCGGTTGGCGATCGCACCCGAGATCGCACACGTGATCACCGCCGGATCGGACAGGCTCATACCGGGACCACCCCTGACTTCTTCCACGGCCGCTCGACCTTCTTGCTCGCGGCGAGCTCGAGCGTGCGGCAGATCGTGGCCCGCGTCTCGCGCGGGTCGATCACGTCATCGATCATGTCGTTGCCGGCCGCGACGTAGACGTCGATGATCTTGCGGAAGCTCTCGATCAGCTCCTGCTTCTTGGCCGCCGGGTCCTCCGCCTCCTGCACCTGCTTACGGAAGATGATCTCGACCGCGCCCTCGGCCCCCATCACGCTGATCTCGGCGCTCGGCCAGGCCACGATCAGGTCCGGCTCGTAGGCGCGGCCGCACATCACGTAGTAGCCGGCGCCGTACGCCTTTCGCAGCACCACGGTGATCTTGGGGACGGTGGCGTTCGCGGTGGCGTACAGCATCTTCGCGCCGTGGCGGATGATCCCGGCCTCCTCGACCTTGGTCCCGACCATGAACCCGGGCACGTCCATCAGGTACACGAGCGGAATCCCGTAGGCGTTGCACAGGTTGATGAATCGGGCCGCCTTGTCGGCCGAGTCGTTGTCGAGGATGCCGCCGAGCTGCCGCGGCTGATTGGCCACGATCCCGGCGGGGCGCCCGCCGAACCGGCCCAGGCAGGTGATGATGGTCTTCGCCCACTGAGGCTTGAGGTCGAAGTACTCGCCGTCGTCGACGATCCGTCGGATCACCTCGTACATGTCGTACGGCTTCCGGTTCGACTCGGGGAGCACGTCGAGCAGCTCCTCGTCGCTGCGGTCGATTGGGTCGCTCGCGGCTCTCACTGGCGGCGGCTCCTCGCAGCTGGACGGGAAGAAGCTCAGGTACTGCTTGATGCGCTCGATGCACTCCTCGTCGTCGGCCACCTCGAGGTCGCCGACCCCGGACTTGCGGCAGTGCACGCGCGAGCCGCCGAGCTCCTCCTGGGTGACGTCCTCCCCCACCGCGGCCCGCACCAGGTGAGGGCCGGCCAGCGCCATCGAACCCCGCCCGCGCACCATCGGCACGAAGTCGGCGAGGCCGGGAATGTAGGCCGTGCCGGCGGCGCACGGGCCCATCAACGCCGCCACCTGGGGGATCACTCCGGACATCACGACCTCTTCGCGGAACAGGTGGCCGCTGCCGGCGAACAGCGAGCCGACGGCCTCCTGGATCCGCGCGCCGGCCGAGTCGAGCAGCCAGACCATCGGGATCCGCTTGGTCAGCGCCAGCTCGCGCAGCCGGGTCACCTTGAGCTCGCCGGTCATGCCCATCGAGCCGGCCATCACGGTGAAGTCGTACGCGGCGACCGCCGCGAGCCGCCCGTCGACCTTGCCGTAACCGGTGATGACGCCGTCCGCCGGGGCCTCGCGCCCATCCATCGCCCGCTGGGAGAAGTGCGGGCGCCCGTGGATGCCGAGCTCCACGAACGTCCCCTCGTCGACGAGCAATGCGATCCGCTCGCGGGCGGTCAGCTTCTCCCGGGCGTGCTGGGCCTCGGTCTTCTCCGGGCCGCCCCCGAGCTTGATCTGCTCCCGGCGCGCCTGGAGGTCCGCGGCGAGCGGGCGGAGCAGGCTGGATGCGGGAGCGTCGGTGGCCAAGGCAAGAAGTAGGACGTTCTACTTTCTACTCTGTCAGGTCGTGACCCGGGGCGTCAAGATGGGTTGCCTGCGCCCCGTCCGCCCCTACACTGCGCGCCGGGTGGGCTGGGACCCGCACATGGGCTGCGGGGCCAACGATTAAGGAGGAGTCAATGGGACCGTTCGTTATCCGCTGCGTGCGTGCGAGCCTGCTCGCGTTCGCGCTCGCTCTGGTACCGGCCGCGACGGCTGGAGCAGCGTCGCTGTGGACGCCGGTGGCGACCAACACGACGCAGAACATCACCGGCGTCGCCGCGCCTCATGCTGGCGAACTGATCCTCGTCACGAGTGGCGGCTCGATCAGCTACATGGACGGTGCCGGAACGTTCCAGGCCGCGAGCGTCACGCCGGCTGATCCGCTCGGATTCACCGACGTCGCGATGTCCGCCGACGGCGCGAACGGCGTCGCGATCGGCGACGGCGGCGCGATGTATCGGAGTACGGACGCAGGTCACAGCTGGACGAAGGACGCCAGCCCGACCGAGCTGACCGGCGAGTGCCCGACGCCGGGTGCGACCACGACGCCATTGAGCGACAACCTGGACTCCGTGAAGTGGTCGGACAGCACAACGGTGTACGTCACCGGCGCCAACGACGACGTACTCAAGTCGGTCAACGGGGGCTTGACCTTCACCGAGGTCAACAAGTCGCCGAGCGCCTGCGTCGCCAACCCCGGGGGCGGCGGCTCGGCGTTCACCGACATGGCGTGGGTCTCGCCGACGGTCGGCTACTTCCTCTCCAACGACTTCGGTGCCTACTACCGCACGACCGACGGCTTCGCGAGCGCGAGCCACGTCGGCGATGCGGTCAACGGCTTCACCGGGATCGACCGGCTGGCGATCGACCCCGGCTCGCCCAACCGCGCGTGGGCGACCAACGAGGGGCTCGGCACCACGTATTTCCAGGCGTCCACCGACGGGGGGACGGACTGGGCCGATCCCGATTACGACGGCAACCAGAAGTCGTTCCAGGACGTCGCCTTCGGAGGCGGCACCGTGGTCGTGGTCGGCACCGAGGGCGACATCTACACGAGCCCGGACGGCGTGCACTTCTTCCGCCAGATCGCCGCCCCGCCGTTCGCCGCCAACAACTGGAACACGACCGCGGTGCTGAGCACCACCACCGCCTACGTCGGCGGCGACAACGGGGTTCTGCTCGTGACCGCGCAGGCCAACCAGGTGCCCGACAGCACCGCTCCCACCGGCTCGATCTCGGGCCCGAGCACGCTGAGCGTCGGACAGTTCGGGACCTACACGGCGCACGTCACCGACAACGCCGGCGGCAGCGGCGTCGACCCCACCGGGTACTCGTGGTCGGCGCCTGACAACCCCGCCCGAACGGGCGCGACGGCAACGTTCGCCTTCCAGCACACCGGCCCGCAGACGATCGTGCTCACGTTCCGGGACCTGGCTGGCAACACAAACACGGCCACGTTCACGGTTCAGGTGGGAAGCTCGGCGGGCAACTCGCCGACCGGCTCGAACCCGTCGACGCATAAGGCCGGCGGGAGCAAGATCACGATCTTCAAGACGGTCACCGTGACCGGGACGAGCGGCCGCTTCATCCCGGTCAAGCTGGCCACGAAGAAGCCGCGCAAGTTCGTGATCACGCTGGTGACGCTGGCCAAGCACTCCAAGAAGCTGGCTCACATGACGGTCACGCTGAAGAAGGGCAAGAAGACCGTCCATCTGAAGATCGGCAAGACCGTCAAGCCGGGTACCTACCGGCTCCAGGTCCAGGTGTTCACGACCGGCAAGCACTCGCACAAGGTCGGCAAGCGCGTCAAGCAGGTGTTCGTCTTGAAGTAGGGGCGCCCTGGGCGGCCGCGCCGCGGGCGGCCGCCCCCCTTACCGGCCCTTCCACTCAGCCGGGCGCTTCTCGAAGAACGCCTTCACGCCCTCCTGGATGTCCTCGGTCGAGAACGCGATCGTGAGCTGCGAGCGCAGGAAGTCGAGCGCGTCGGCGAACGCCATGTCCTGCTGGCGGAACATCGCGTCCTTGCCGAGCTTCATCAGGACGGGCGACTTGGCGGCGAGCTTGTCGGCCCACTCGCGAACCGTTTCGTCGAACTGATCGGGCGCCACGACTCGGTTGACGATCCCGATCCGCTCGGCCTCCTGCGCTGAAATCTGCTCGCCCATCAGCATCAGCTCGGCCGTCTTCTTGCGGCCGACGTTGCGGTAGATCAGCGCCATGATCATGAACGGGAACAGGCCGACGTTGATCTCGGGCGTGCCGAACCTCGCCCCGTCCTTGGCCACGATCAGATCGCAGGCCAGCGCCAGCCCGAGCGCCCCGGCGAGCACGTGACCGTTGGCGGCGCAGATCGACGGCTTGCCGAGCTCGCCGAGTAGCCTGAACACACCCGGGAACAGCTCGGTGCCGAAGTGCTTGTGCACGAGCGGCAACTCGGCCGAGAACCCGGCCAGGTTGCCGCCGCTCGAGAACACCTTCTCGTGCGTCGAGGTCAGCACCACGCAGCGGACCGCGGGATCGTCGCGGGCGATCTCGAGCGCGTCTGTGAGGTCGGTGAGCAGCTCGTCCGACAGCGCGTTACGCGTCTCGGGCTGGTCGAGCGCGATCGTGGCGACGCCGGTCTCGGCGAGGTCATAGCGGAGCGTGGCGTAGGACATGGCGCGGGATCATGACGCGTCCTGCGCGCGGTGGCGCAGGACGTGGGTAGTCGAGTGCGGCTATAGGACGGTCTCGACTACCCACGTCAGTCAGAAGCCGCCGGCGCCACCCTCATCGTCAAATCGGCGCCACCCGTCAGAGTAGAAAGTAGGAAGTTCTACTGTTTACTTTGGCGGACCAGGCCGGTACGGTGCGCCTCATGACAACAGCCGACGTCCTCAAGCCCGACTTCGCCACTCAGCGCAAGCACTTCATCTTCACCGACGAGCACCAGCAGCTCCGCGAGTCGATCCGGCGGTTCGTGATCAAGGAGCTCCAGCCCCACTCCGAGGAGTGGGAGGAGACCACGTTCCCGGACTGGGTATTTGCCCGGATGGGCGAGCTCGGGTTCCTCGGGCTCGACAAGCCAGAGGCGTACGGCGGCCAGGGCGGCGACTACTACTCGAGCCTGGTGCTCGCTGAGGAGATCGTGCACGCCCACAGCGGCGGCCTGGCCATGGGGTTGGCAGTCCAGACGGACATGGCGATGCCGCCGATCCTCGCGTTCGGGACAGAGGAGCAGAAGCTCCAGTGGGCGGCGCCGGCGATCCGCGGGGAGAAGATCCTGTGCCTCGGCATCACCGAGCCCGACGCCGGCTCCGACGTCAGCGGGATCAAGACCCGGGCCGTCAAGGACGGCGACGAGTACGTGATCAACGGGTCGAAGACGTACATCACAAACGGTCACCGCGCGCATGTGATCGTGCTCGTGACCAAAACCGACACCGACGCCGGCTACGACGGCTTCACCCTGTTCCTGGTCCCGATGGACTCCCCCGGCGTGATCCGCGAGAAGCGCCTCCAGAAGCTCGGCATGCACGCCTCCGACACGGCGCTGTTGGCTTTCAACGACGTCCGCGTGCCCGAGTCCGCGGTGCTCGGCAAGGTCGGTAAAGGCTTCTACCACATCATGTGGGAGCTCCAGGGCGAACGGCTGATCGGCGCCGCCGGCTGCGTGGCCGGCGCCCAGCACGTGTTCGACCGCACGCTCGAGTACGGCAAGGAGCGGACCGCGTTCGGCCGCCAGATCGGGCGCTTCCAGGTGATCCGCCACAAGTTCGCGGAGATGGCGACGAAGATCGAAACCGCGCGGCAGCTCGTGTACACGACGGCGTGGCGCTTCCAGAACGGTGAGTACCCGGTGCGCGAGATCTCGATGGCGAAGCTGTATGCCGCCCGGATCGCGGTCGAGGTCGCCGACGAGTGCATCCAGATCCACGGTGGCGCGGGCTACATGAAGGAGTACGGGATCGAGCGGGTGTGGCGTGACATGCGCCTGAACCGGATCGGCGCCGGCACGGACGAGATCATGCTCGACGTCATCGGGCGTTCCTACGGGGTCTAGACCGGCGCGACCTCGGCGGTGCACGCGCGGCAGCGCGTCGCCTTCGCCGGGATCTCCGTCAGGCACTCCGGGCACGGGCGAACCGTGGCGTCGCGCTTCCGCAGCGAGTTGAGCGCGTTGACCGGCAGCACGACGAAGAAGTACACGGCCGCGGCCACCGACGCGAAGGTGATCAGCGCGTTGAGGAAGTCGCCGTACCGGAAGCGACTCCCGTTGATCGTGAAGTCGAGGCCGGAGAAGTCGGGCTGGCCGAACACCGCCCCCACGATCGGCGTGACGAGGTCCCTGACCAGGGCGCTGACGACGGCCCCGAACGCCGCGCCGACGACGACCGCGACGGCCAGGTCGACGACGTTGCCGCGCAGCAGGAATTCCTTGAATCCCTTGATCATCGCGACGCGGTA